>JBAWYA010000001.1:0-19988 GCA_037143815.1 bacterium
TAGCAGTAGCCATGGTTGCAACATCAGCTGTAGTAGTAGCTGTTACAATGTGACCATTAACTGTAGCTGACGCCATGTTCGCTGCAGTATTCATTGTTGAATAAGTCCACGAGGTAAAAGCAGCAGCACCAGTAGTATTCCCTGTTCCTACTGCCTTAACGAAAGTAGGAGTAACTGAGTTAGCAACAGAAACGTTTGGTGAATTTCCAACATCTGCAAACACATCAACGACTACTTGGCCATTAGCTGGCAAGGTAATGTCTGTTGAGAAATTGTTTGTAGTTTGTGGATTTATTGGAGTGATGTTTGAACCAGTGTACTTTATGTACAAGTTGGAAAGATTTGAAAGAGCCATTGTTGTGGCTGCATCAGTCAAATCAACATTCAAACTCGTAATATGTACTCCCTCAGAAGCTCCAGCTTGAATAGTGAAAGATCCGATCTTTTGATTTGCAGTATTAGCTAAGATATTCTGACTAACAAATCCTGTAGTCTTGCTTAGACTCAAAGTACCTAATTGAACATTCAATGTAGGACCAGCTTGAGTTGTAGCAGGAACTGTAGACAATGTCGAAGATGTTACTCCTTGAGCATTGTTTGCGTAGCCGACTAAGGTTACTTTTACAGTACCACCGACAAGATTAAGAGCATTGTATTTGGTATCAGCTCTGATTTCTATAGGAACAGTTGTTCCAGCAGGAATGATCAAAGAAGAACCAAGGCTGAAGTGTAGTGTTGTACCGGAATATGTCTGAGTGTTGCTTGAAATTTGTCCACCATTTGCATAGATAGCAACGTTGTCCAAATTGACAGTAGAAGTCATATCAAGATATGAAATCTTTACATCCTCACCAAATGCCTTCAAAAGGTACCTAGATAATGTTACGCCTGTAACACCATTGGTAACTTTTGTGATATTGAATGTAGGATCCAAGCTAACAGTTACTGAGCCAGCACTTATGCCGACGGTTCCAGCAACTTTCGAAATTCCAGTAGCGGCAAGGTTTATGCCAAGCTGAGAATCTGTAACCATAAGGTCGGCCTTATTTTGAAGAGCAAGACTGATTGTTCTGTTTGAACCCTTCATTATATCTGCACGAACCTCAAGAGTTGAGCTTCCTTGTTTCAATAACACTGGAGCTGCAGACATATCAAATGTCATGTAACCCATTGCATTTACTCCAGAAGCAGTTGCGACAGAAACTCCGTTGACATAAAGCTTAATGTTTGCAAGAGCATCGTATGGAGCTGATCCAATGAATTGGAAGGCTGCACTACTCATGTTTACATCACGAACACCTACAGTCACAGAAGCTGACCAGAAAGAATAATTCATGGTTCCAGCATTTACCTGAGCATCAATAGCGGCAACTCCATCGGTTGGAGTAACTGCTCCAACAACTACTGTACCCATAGTAGCACTGACACCATAAAATTCATTACCAGCGATACTTACAGTGTTAGGTGTAGTTGATCCAGTGACAGTGTAACCTGTCATCTTGACTCCTACAGTACCACCAAAGTCTGAATCAATGTCAGCTCTCACAGAGAGTGTCTTTGATCCAGCAACAGCGATTGAAAGATTGTTGAAAGAAATTACACCAGAAGTATTAACTGAAGCGGTGTCTGAAACTCGTACAACTCCGTCAAACAAATAAACATTTGTAAGATCAGAATTTGCTGAGATTCCAGTTCTCTGGAGAGTAACACCTGTTACTGTGCCAGAACCTGTGAAAGTAAAGTGTGCCAAGTCAGCAATTGACTGACCAGCGATCACATTACCAGAAGCTGGATTACTTGTAGCAAGAGAAACTGTTACAGGACCAGTTTGAGTTATAGTTGTACCACCGTAAACACATGGAGTGTTTACTAGTTTTTAACTAAACATCTGTACTGGCTGTGCAGCATAACAACCTATAGGAAGAGTTCCTGCTGTTGTACCAGCACATGGAAGACCAGTTGCTGGATTCATGTCTCCTATTGGACAAGTTGTTCCAACTGTACCACCTAATAGGGCTCGTGACTTAGCACCGAATACTCCATCAGCTGTCAAATTCTTGGAAGCTTGCCAAACTTTTACAGCGGCTAAAGTCTTTGCACCAAAGCTACCGTCAGCTGGGGAAATTTTAAGAGCTGTTTGAAGCTCTACTACCTGAGGACCTTTTGAACCTTTCTTCAAAGTGAAAGTGATAGCTGCATTAGCTGAACTTGTTGTAACAACAAAAGCTAAAAGCATCACTGCACCTAGAAGAAATTTTGATTTTAATAAATTACTCATAAAATTTTTTCTAATTTTCTACGCTATTAATAAGTTTCGACAAAACTAAAAGCGTAATTTTCCTATCACTATTTTTCTCTGCTAATAACTAATAAAAAATAATAATGCAGCAGATAAATTAATAGTGAATAGATGTTAAACTAATCCGTCAAATGACGGAGAAAACTTAAACAAAACAACAATCTTACAAAAATTTTGTAAGACATTTTTTATTTAGTTTTCAATGATCATTCTATTTTCCTTCAAGATTTTTTCGACGAAATCGTGAATGAAAATAAGTATGAATTCCTATGAATACAGAGCGCGTATAAATACACAATCTGTAAACATTAATACATTATAATATATAGCTCAAGAAAAGAGCAATATATTATGTGGATAACTCGGTTTTAAAAACCAATATCCACACACCCATCTTATCATATTTTTACACAGAATGCAAGAATAGTTCCCCTCTTGAGGGGGGGGGCTCGCTTACAAGACGGGGTGGATGCATTTGTCCACCTCCCCCGCAGTAGCGGGTACTCCTCAAGAGGAGAATAAATTCAGTGAGTTATTTCATAAAATAGCGACTCCACCTCTTCTCACCTGTCTTATAAAGGACACCATCTTTTATCATGGACAATAATTCTCTCTGTAGGGTTTTTTCACTGCAAGCTGGTGAGTCTGACGTCCCATTATCTATTTTATTTCTTATGTCCTTTATCGTAGCATTTCCATTATTATTTTTTATAAAGCTTACTATGTTATATCTTCTTTGCTTTTTTAGCATATCAAAATCTTGAGCACGCGAGGCAAGACCTAACGTGTTAGGTCTTGCCTCGTTATTAACCCTATCGGACATCAAATGAGTTTTATCGGACAATGCTTTCATTAAAGTACTTCCCTTTTGGACACCAATTCTAGTGTGTCCTTTATTAGTATTTACGTGTCCTTTAGTATTTGAATCCACCCTCTCCTTTGCCAGGAGAGGGTTAGGGTGAGGTGAATTAAAACCTCTCCTCAAATCCTCCCCTGAAAAGGGAGGAGGAAATACATCATTCGAACTTAAAAACTCCTCTAGCCATACAGGTTTTATATTTACATATTCTTGTATAGATAGTTTTAATTCAAGAAACTCTTTTACCAGAATAGAACAGTTCATTTCCGAGATAAAATTCATAGCTAAAGCGATGTTTAAAAAGGACATAGCCTGATCTATTTTCGCTACTTCAAGGACACTCTTTGATGATGTAGCTATGTCCGATATGATTTCTACTCCTAAAATTCTTAATTTATTTCTGATTGGTTCTTCCTTGTCTATTATGTCCGTTACCATATAAAGTGCAGTTACAAGCTTGTGGGTCTTGGTGTAAGACAAAGGAGTAGATACACTACTAACATCTGTCCCATAGGAAGTTAGAGATTTTTCTTTAACGTCTTTTAGATTATTATTCATGTCTTTATCCATGACCAACATTCGTCCATTATATATAGGACAATGTAAAAGTCAATTAGGTTTTACAAAAAGAAACTCTTTCTTGGTATAGTTTTTGCTAGACACGACATAATTTTCTGCTGAAAATTTGCTATGCTCGGCTCGACAGCCTGTGCAATGTCTACCAAAAACTACACCTGCAACAAGTTTCTTTAAACTTAATTAGAAAGTTTAATATTTTGTTCTAATTTATGTTAAAATAGCTACATGGCAAAAAAAGAAAATGAAAAGAAAGACAGCAAAGAATTTATTGGACTTAAAACTAACACCAAACACATGATCGTCGCAATAGTTCTTTTTGTTTTTGCATTATTTTTTTTAATGTCTGCATTCGACGCGACTGGTATTGCAGGCAAATTTATTTATGGAAAACTTTATTATCTTTTAGGTTTTGGTTATATACTTCTTCCAGCTCTTCTAATACTAATCGGATCTTCTTTTTTAAAATCACAAACACCAAATATCGGATGGAGAAGTGCAGTAAGTGCAATCATGTTTTTACTTTCTGGACTAGGTTTGATAGACATAGCTTCAGGTAAACATAAAGGCGGACTTTTGGGAGAAATTCTACCGACACCGCTAGTCTCACTTTTTGATACTTTTGCAAGCATTGTTTTTCTCGGTGCAATTTTAATAATTTCAATTCTGGTAATTTTTGACACAAAGCCAAACCTCATACCATTATTTAAAAGAATCTGGGATTTTTTCTTGAAAAGAAAACAAACTAATCCTATCCCAGAAAATGATGAAATAAAAGAAGAAGAGAAAGAAGAAAAAAATATAAAAATCAAAAAAATTGAAATTCCAGAAGAGGAGGCTGACCAAAGTGTCGGCAATAAAATTAAAAAAGCACTAGGTATAAAAAAGGAAGAAGAGGAAGAAGAAATACCAATTAAAAAAATAAAAACCGGATTAGGCTCTTATGTCCCTCCCCCACTTTCACTTCTCGAAGAGGATAAAGGTAAGCCAAATACGGGAGACATCAAAGCTAATGCAAACATCATCAAACGTACACTATTAAACTTTGGTATTGAAGTGGAAATGGATGAAATAACCATTGGCCCGACAGTCACACGTTATGCATTAAAACCAGCCGAAGGAATAAAACTTTCTAGAATCGTTGGTTTACAAAACGACCTCGCTCTCTCACTCGCGGCACACCCCATCAGAATCGAAGCACCGATACCGGGCAAATCTTTGGTTGGTATCGAAATTCCAAACAAATCAAAATCAATCGTTGGACTTGCTACTCTCCTTTCTGATGAAAAATTCCAAAATTCTCCAAAACCTCTAACTACAGCCCTCGGTAGAAACATCTCTGGTAAAGCAATTTTTGGAAATTTAGCAAAAATGCCACATATCCTAGTCGCCGGCACGACTGGTTCTGGAAAATCAGTTACTATACACTCAATGATAACTTCTCTATTATATAGAAATGGCCCAGATGATTTGAAACTCATATTGATAGACCCAAAACGTGTAGAGTTGACCCTTTATAACAATATTCCACACTTACTCACACCTGTCATCACTGAGGCAAAAAAGACTATTTTAGCTCTAAAATGGGCAGCAAAAGAAATGGATCGCCGATATGACATACTTGAAACAGAATCTGTACGAGATATTGAGTCTTATCATACTAATATATTTAGTAAAGGCTTAAAGAAAACAAAGATAGACAGTGAGGGAGTTGAAAAAGAAGTTGAAGCAGAACGTTTACCATATATTGTCATCGTCATAGATGAATTAGCTGATATTATGAGTTCTTACCCTAGAGAACTCGAAGCGGCCATCGTTCGTTTAGCGCAAATGTCTAGAGCTATTGGTATACATTTAATACTTTCCACTCAACGTCCAGAAGTAAATGTCATTACTGGTTTGATCAAAGCAAACATACCAGCCCGCGTCGCTTTAAAAGTTTCTTCACAAATAGATTCACGTACAATATTGGACGCTGGTGGAGCAGAAAAGCTCTTGGGTGCTGGTGATATGCTCTACTCTTCTGGAGAAGCACAACCAGAACGTTTACAAAGCGCATTCATTTCAGAAAATGAAGTCAAAAAAGTTGTAAAATACTTGGCTGATGCATATAAAGATGAAATATCTGCAGAAATAACTTTAACATCTGGTTCAATATCAGCCGATAAAAGCATTTTTGAAAGCACACTTGAGAATAATGATGAAGAAGATGACGATGAGATGTATGAAGAAGCTAGAGCTTGTGTCATAGAAGCTGGTAAGGCATCAACTTCTTACTTACAAAGAAAACTAAAATTAGGCTATGCTAGGGCGGCTAGACTTATGGATAAATTAGAAGAAAGAGGGGTGATAGGACCAGGAGATGGCGCAAAACCTAGAGAAGTCTTGGAAAAAATAACTCACGATGAAAATGGTGGTAATATAATTCCTTAATAAGAGATCTATAAAATAAAATGCAGAAAAACTTAAAAAAAACATTACAAATAACAGGTCTTCTGATTTTTTTTCTATTTATATTTATATATGCCTTCTTTCGTTCTCAAGATCTCATCTTTGGGATAAAAATAAAAAATGTAAATATAACAGATGGCACAAAGATGACAGATAGTATTCTTAAACTAACAGGAAATGCCAAAAGGGCGACGAATTTAACTTTAAATGGTCGAGAAATTTCAATAAACGAGGATGGTGATTTTAACGAGACAATAGCCCTCCTTTCGGGTTATAATATAATAAATATAACAGCCAAAGATAAATTTGGGTATATTGATAAAAAAAATTATAAATTAATGTATTAAGAATGAAACTTGTTGCAGGTGTAGTTTTTTAGAGACATTGCACAGGCTGTCGAGCCGAGCATAGCAAATTTTCAGCAGAAAATTATGTCGTGTCTATAAAAAACTATACCAAGAAAAAGTTTCATATCTCAATGAAAAAAATTATGCTAAAGAAAAAAGAAAAAAAAGAAGATAAAACTACAGGAATAGCTATGCTCGAAGACACACTAAAAGCTATACAAACAAAATTCGGAGAAGGGTCAATAATGAAATTTGGTGATTCACCAAAAGTGGATGTGAATGTAATCCCCACTGGCTCTATCGGTCTCGATATGGCTCTCGGTGTCGGTGGAATACCACGCGGAAGAATTATTGAAATATTTGGGCCAGAATCTTCAGGTAAAACTACCCTATCGCTCCATATCGTGGCCGAAGCTCAAAGATTGGGAGGTGTTTGTGCATATATAGATGCTGAACACGCAATGGATCCAGAGTATACAAAAAAACTTGGAGTAAATATTAACAATTTGCTCATTTCTCAACCAGACAACGGCGAGCAAGCTTTAGAAATAGTAGAATCCCTAGTCAGAACAGGCAAAATTGATGTAATTGTAATTGATTCTGTGGCAGCACTCACTCCAAAAGATGAAATCGAGGGTGATATGGGCGCATACCATGTCGGTAAACAAGCCAGATTGATGTCTCAAGCACTTCGAAAACTCACAGCAATAGTTGCTAAATCAAAAACCGTTGTAATTTTCATTAACCAAATAAGAATGCAAATAGGTGTAATGTTTGGCAATCCTGAAACTACTCCAGGAGGAAAAGCATTGAAATTTTATACCTCAGTTCGTCTTGATATACGCAAAATAGCTCAAATCAAAAAAGGCGAAGAAATAGTAGGCTCACGCACTCGTGTGAAAATAGTAAAAAATAAAGTTGCCGCTCCATTTAAGCAAACAGAATTTGATATCATCTATAATGAAGGTATTTCTAAAGAAGGTGAAATTATGGCTCTCGGAGAAAAATTCAAAATAATAGAAAAGACCGGTAATTCATATTTCTATAAACCTATTGAAGAAAAAGCAGAAAAAGTAAAATTAGGCGTAGGTTATGACTCTACTCGTACCTTCTTGAAAGAAAATGAGAAAATATCAAAAGAAATCTTAAAAGAAATACTGAAAAAATTTAAAGAAGAAGTGTAAAAGCTTGTCGACGTGGCAGGTTGACAAGTTCACTTCTTAACGAAATATCTAGCTAAAAAATCTTTTCTATTTATAAAAGCTCTTGCAAGCGATCTTGTATCGCCATTGTAATCTCTTTCTGCTTCTTCTTTGGATACTTGACTGTGTAAAGTGAATCCCAACTTTTGTAAAAGTAATGGATTTTTTGCAACGATCCAAGAAGTTGCCCAAATTTCTTCTATTTTTTCAGTAGAACTAACTATTTCAGCCAATTTAGTCAGGCCACTTTCAACTTCTCTTTTAAAATTTCTTATTCCCCCATCCTTTATCAACTCTGATGCTGGTGCAAGATGTATTTCGACTTTTTTATCATCAAAACTTGCCGATAAAACCTCACTTAATTTTATTTTACCATCACTACTTGTAGCTACTTCTCTTACAGAGTTTTCAAATTCTCTTGGTTTAGTAAATTTTAGTAACATAAGTGGTTCAAGAACTTTTAATATATGACTAACAAATTCTGTTCTATCTTTTATTCCGATACTCTCTCTTAAGCCTCTACTAATCTCTTCTCTATTAAAAATTAATCCATTTCTTTCTAAAATCTCTAATTGTGAGATAAAATAATCAAGCCTACTATCAATACCACCCTCATCAAAAAAATGTTCAAACTTAACTTTTGTTTGCTCTCTAAAATGTTCATAACCATCCTGCTTTTTAACTTCTGGTTTATGTTCTTTCATATGTAAACAGTATCACATTTAATTTTTTCTACGACAATACTTGTCAACCTGCCACGTCGACAAGTTCACTTTTTAATGTTTCATACTCATCCCCTTTTAAAAACTCAACCAATTCCTCTTGATAACTTTCAGGGGTGGTATCAAAAATCTCGTAAAATAATTCCTTATTTATAATTTTTGAGAATGAAGAACTTTTATTACCCAAATAGTCACGAACACTAGACCATTGGTAGTTTTTAAAATTATTTAATAATTCTCTTATATTAATTTTTTTACTTTCAACTTTTAGATAATTCAGGTCTAACAAATTAAGATCAATATAAAATGGAATATATAAAAAATGTTTATTATTTTGAATTTGAATTATTTTTGCAGAATTTTGAAATAAATAACCGCTAGCTTCTCTTTTTATATTTATATATTTAGTAAATGAATTACCAAGTCTTTTAACAAATTCTAAAACCACACCATCAACTTTTTCATACAAAAGAAGATGGTAATGATTCGGCAACAAAGTCCATTTTAGAACCTCCACTATTTTGTCTTGTTCTGGAAAAGAATCTACAGATTTTCTATGTGGGTTTATTCTTAAACTTTCACCTTTATTATTTAAGCGGTATAAATTTAAAACAAATCTAAAATAATCAGAGTCATTGTCAAAAATTTTCTCTTTTCTGATCCCTCTATTGCAAATATGATAAACATCTCCAACCATATTCTTATTTTCTCAAAAAACAAAATACTTGTCAACCTGCCACGTCGACAAGTTTGCAGAGAAGGTTTAATTTTGCTAATATAAACCTTATGTCAAAATTAGAATACAATGAAATTCGTGAGAAAAAAATCATTATTCATGATGGTGAACCTTGTGAAGTTATAGAGTCCCATGTGGCCAGAACTCAACAAAGAAAGCCTCAAAATCAAGTTAAACTTAAGACTTTGATTTCAGGCAAGACTATAAATGCTACTTTCCACGTTTCTGAATCAGCTGATGAAGCCGATATAATGAAGAAACCAATCACCTTCCTTTATCACAACAAAGGAGAATATTGGTTCTGTGACCCACAAGATAAAAGCAAAAGATTCAAAGTAGATTACGCTCTTATTGGTGAGTCAGCAAAATTCTTAAAACAAAATAGCGATGTTGAGGCTGTAATTTGGGAGAATGAAGAAGAAACTGAACAAATCATAAAAGTTACATTACCTATCAAAATGAATTTTAAAGTCAAAGAAGCTCCCCCTGCTGTCCGTGGAGACACATCAAAAGGAGGAATGAAGGTCATAACTCTTGAAAATGGAGCAACCTTGAACGCTCCTATGTTTATAGCCGAAGGAGATGTCGTAAGTATAAATACTGAGACTGGAGACTACGTGGAGCGAGTCTAAAAATTTAAAATAAATACAAATAAAAAAACGGAAGCTTTGCTTCCGTTTTTTTATTTAAGTACTTTTTTATTTAACTATAAAAGGAAGCAAACCTAAAAATCTAGCATGCTTTATTGCTAAAGTAAGGCCACGTTGATTCTTAGCAGTCACACCAGTACGCTTGTGACCCACTATTTTACCATTAGGATTCAAAAACTTTCTAAGTATTTCAACATCCTTGTAATCTATATATCTTATATTGTTGGCTGAAAAATAATCTTGTTTCATAATTTTTATAATTTATAACTAAAATGGAATGTCTTCTGGGTTAATGTCTTCTTCTGGATACTCTATGCTATCGACTTCAGAAGATGATGATTGTGGTTTTGTTGATGAACCTGCACTTGGTACTCCACCAGCACCAGCTCCCCCACTTTTTGCCCCAAACTGCACCCGATCCGCAATAATTTCTGTTCTATATTTCTTCTCTCCAGTTGTCTTATCATCCCAACTGCGTGTCTCTATACGACCTTCTACCATCACCTGTTGTCCTTTCTTTAAATATTGAGCTGAAGTCTCGGCTTGTCTACCCCAAACTACAATATTATGATAACTGGTTGATTCTTGTTTAGCACCACTCTTGTCTTTCCAAACTCTATTTGTCGCTACACCAAATTTGCAAACTTTTTGCCCAGAAGGTATTGCGGTAAGCTCTGGATCCCGAGTTATATTGCCTACGATCATTGCTTTGTTTAAATACATTTTATTTTTAGTTAAATTGATAATTAAACTGCAATCAAAGCATCGATTTCTTTATCTATCTCTTCTTTGTTTATAGGAACTGCCTCATTTTCAGCATTCTGTGGTTTTGCTTTTTTATATGTAGCTCCACGTACAAATCTCTTTGCAGCTATAGTATTTTCTTTTACTGTTTTCAATATTAAAAATCTAACAATAGCAGAATCAAGATCGAGATGCTTCTTTAACTTTATAACTTCAGCACCATCCATAGTGAATTTAATCCAACCAAAATATGCTGTATTAAACTTATTGCGCACATTAGATATAACCTTTTGCATAGAATAAGCAAGATTAATCATTTTTGGCATCTCATCTGATATTATCTCTCCACCAAAAGATGTCACAAGCTCTTTTAAATTGCCATAGTTTACAACTACATCATCTTCTTTAATGGTAGGCACAAGAAGATAACCAAGTTCATAAACCTTGGAATTTGCGACTTCTTTTATTTCATTTTCATCTTTAATTTCTATCTCTGACATGGATTATATAATAGCAAAAAGACCTTAAAAAGTAAACCCCATCACAACAATACGCATACTTTTAAATTAAATGTTAAATAAAACTCTAGCATTTTCAACAATTGCTTTTGCAACCTCTTCTTCTGGAAGATCTTTAATTTCAGCAATTTTTTTAACTATTTCCTTTACATAAGATGGTTCATTTCGTTTACCACGATAAGGCACAGGCGCCATATATGGAGAATCAGTGTCAGTCAATATCATATTCAACGGAATATCCTTTATAAGCTCCACATAATTGCAACCTTTTCCATTTTTCCTAGGGGGATAAGTTATTGCGCCAGTAAAAGAAATCATAAAACCAAGAGCCATAAAATCTTTCGCATTTTCCAAACTACCTTCAAAAAAATGAACCACACCTTTTACTTTTGCATATCGTTTTAAAATTTCTATAGTATCAGCATAAGCATTTAAAACTTTATCTCCCACCTGAACTGACACATCAGAATTATTACGAATATGCAACATCAAAGGTTTGTTAAAATAATTAGCAAACTCTATCTGATTAATAAAAGCTTCCTTTTGTCTTAATATTGACTCTGGTGTACACCTATAATAATCAAGTCCACACTCCCCTATCCCAACTATTTTTTTATTTTTCTTTTTATTTTTAAAAAATTCACCATAAAAATCTTTATTAAAAATTTCCCCTCGAGAAGTAAATTCTTTACCACCCTCCCCCAACTCTTCTTCGTCATGATGTGATTCGCCAGTATGTATCGGATGAAGTCCTATAATCGCGTATACACCTTCTTTATATTTTTCTGCTACCTCAATTGCTTTTTTTGAAGTGTCCAACTGTGTACCGACATTTATAATCCATGTGTCATTATCCAAGGCACGATTTAGTACCAAGTCTCCATCTTCATCAAAAGCCTTGAAATTAATATGGCTATGTATATCTATGTATTTTGGGGTCATAGTGTTAAACTCCCCTCCTTTTCAAGGAGTGGGTTGGGGGTGGTAATTATGAATTTAATAAAATCACCACCCCGCCCTGAAGGGCACTCCTCCTCCATAAGGAGGGTAAAATTCCTACTCTTTCCTTAAAAATAAAGGCTTTTCTGGCATCTTGTTTTCTAAAACACATTTTTTAATTTTTTCCGAAGTTTCTGGTAAAAAAGGTGTAAGCAATTCTGATACAAGATGTAAATCCCAAAGAAGAAATTTTATATCTATTTCAGCATCTTGTTTTTGAGTTTTTATTTTTTTGAAAGGTTGTTTTGATTGTATTGATTGATCTGCCCAAGAAATGATTCCCCATATTGCGTTCATAGCTTGTGTTAAGTTAAAAGAACTAATCGCATTTTTATAATCTTTATAAAAAGAATCATGTTCCTTGTCAATGAAATCCTTATCAAAAAGAATATTATTTACTGTAGCCATCTTCATAACGCGAGAAACTAAATTCCCCAATCCATTTGCAAGTCCGGAATTATAAGATTCCTTGAAACGTTCCATCGTAAAAGAACTATCTTCAAAAGAAGAAATTTCACGCAGAAGAAAATATCTAAGCGCATCCGTGCCATATTCTTTTACAATCTCATTCGGATTAATCACATTGCCGATAGATTTAGACATTTTTATTCCGCCTTCACCAGTAATAAAACCATGATAAACAATCCTATCAGTCGTCGCTAAACCAGCAGACATCAACATGCCTTGCCACATAACTGATTGAAATTTCACCATATCTTTGCCGGCAATTTGAACAGTATCACCATTTTGCCAAAACTTCTCAAAAAGGTTTTCACCCTCTACCTTCGGGAGAGGGTCGGGGTGAGGGTTTGGCCACCCTAGAGTAGAAATATAATTCACAAGAGCATCAAACCAAACATACATAACTTGAGTATCATCCCCTGGTATTTCTATACCCCAAGAAAATCTTTTCTTATTGCGAGAAATTGAAAAATCTTCCATTCCATCTTTTACGAAATCAATAGCTTCTTGCCTGCGCCATTCTGGAATAATAACTTTTTCATTTGAAAGATACTCTAATAATTTTTCTTTATAATTCCCCAGTCTAAAAAAATAATTCTCTTCTTCGATAATTTCAGGAATCTTAGTCGGATGCAATTTACATTTGCCGTCCACTAAATCTTTTTCTTTTATAAATATTTCACACCCAACACAATACAAACCTTTGTATTTTTTCTTATAAATATCACCTTTCTTTTCACATAAATTCCAAAACTCTTGCGCTGCTTTAATATGTTCTTTGTTTGTTGTTCTAATAAAATTGTCATTAGAAATATTCAACTTTTCCTTTAAATCTTTATAGTTTTGAGCATATTTATCTACATAATCTTGCACATCTTTACCTTCTTTTTGACTCGCCTCCCAGATCTTTTGGCCATGCTCATCTGTGCCTGTACTAAAAAAAACATTCCTACCTATAAGGCGTTGATATCGAGCAATAACGTCAGACTGCACCAACTCCAAAGCAAAACCAATGTGAGGTTCTGCATTCACATAAGGAATTGTCGTGGTAATGTAAAAACTATCTTTTTTCATCGTTATTTATTGCCTGTTCTAGCTATAATTTTATTTTTTTCAATATCACTCAAAAATTCCATAATAATCACAGCTACTGGAATAGCAAGTACACCTCCCCACACTCCACCTAATTCAAAACCTATCAATACAGATAAAATTATCACTATAGGAGAAAGACCAACTATTTTTTTAATAATAAGCGGAGCAAAAAGAAAAACTTCAAATTGATGAATAATCATATAAGCTACAGCCACCATTAAGGCTTTTGAAGGCCCATCTGAAAGAAAAGAAAAAGCAAAGGCTGGGATCAAAGCAACCCAAATACCATAAGGAACCATTTCCATTATCCCAGCAATAATAGCTAATAGAAGAGCGTAATCTATGCCCAAAAGTGACAGGATCAAATAAATAAGCACTGCCACAACTATCCCCAAAACCATCTGTCCTTTCATCCATAAAGCAATTTTGCGACGAGAACGTCCCCAAAGATCTACCACATAATTTTCATATTTAATTGGAAAAATAAGTTTGAGAAAATTCTCTATACCGTCTTCTTGAACTGAAAGATAAAAAGATATAAGAATAATTAATATAAAATTAAAAACGCTACCAAAAGCAACGGAAAGTATTTGGAAAAATCCACCTGAAAGATTAAGTACAAAGGCTTTGGAAACTGAAAACAAAGAAGCAATTGAAAAATGACTTCCTAAAGAATTCACTATATCCTTGGCACCAGAAAAAGCTTCATTTTTGAAAAAGCTTAGAAAAGAAACACCAGGAACGTAAGTTGAAATAAAAGTAGAAAAATTATAAATTTCTGTTATCAAAAGAGGTGCAAAAAGATAAAACAATCCAGCAAAAGATATGAGTGAGACAACGTACAAAATTACAATTCCAAATATTCTATTAACTCCAATCTTGGTAAAATGAGACACTGCGGATTCTACAAAAGAAGCAACCACGATAGAAGTCAAAACTACAAGTCCTAAATCACGCAAAAACCATATTAAAAATACAGCCAAAAGAACAAGTATTGCTCTAATCATGGTTTCCGTGGTTATAGAAATAGAAGTAATGTTATCTTTTTCAAACATAAAAACATAATACCATAAAAATGGTACTAGAAAAAGTGTCTAGAATTTTAGAATCTTCAGAAAATGATCTTGATCCTTAAAGGGTCCAATGAGCGCTAAATTAAGATTTTCATTTCTAAAAATATTTTTTGCTAAAGCTTGAATTTGGCTTGCTGTAACTTTACGTATTTCTTTAGCTTTTTTCTCTGCCCCACGAATTTCATGCTTCAAGAGCTCTTGTCCACCATAAAAATTTGCTATATCATCTGTCGATTCTAAAGAGAGTTTCATATTTCCTATCAAACATTCTTTCACTTTATTTAATTCTTCTTTGCTTACTTTTTGATCTTTTAATTTCTTACACTCATCTAGGACTGCCAATAAAACTTCATCTATTCTTTTATTATCAACCCCAGCTGAAATTTGAAAAAAACCATGATCAGTAAAAGCATCATTGTATGCACGCACATAATATCCAACACCCATTTCTTCACGAAGTTTCTGGAAAAGTCTTGAGCTCATTCCCCCGCCCAAAACTCCTCCTAATACAGAAATAACTGCATTTTTTTTATTAAATAAATCATAACTGCGTATTCCTAAAACAAAATGTGTTTGATCAGTCTCTTTGAATTTTACTAATGCCTCTGGCTTGATCTGAACTTCTTTCACTTTTATTTTTGATGTTTTCAAACGAGGCTCCAAATGTCCAAAAATTTTATTCACTTCTTTCAAAACTTCATTTTCTTTGACTTGACCAGACACTACAATCACAGTTGCAGAAGGAACATAATGTTCACTCTTATATTTAACAAAATCCCCAATCTTCATATTTAAAATATTTTCTTTTTCTCCAGCGATATTCCATCCAGCAGGTTGATCACCATAAAGTAATTTCATTATTAAATCCTGAACATGCCTATTTGGTAAATCTTCATACATATTTATTTCCTCTATAATCACACCTTTTTCCCTTTCCATTTCAACAGAAGGAAAAGTAGAGTTGAGATATATATCAGAAACGACATCAATAATTTGCTTAAAATGTTTTGCATCTGATTTTGCATAATATCCTGTATATTCTTGAGCTGTAAAAGCATTATACTGACTACCTAGACTATCAAGTTCTTTAGATATATCTATAGCTTTTGGACGCTTGATGGTGCCCTTAAAACACATATGCTCCAAAAAGTGCGATATGCCATTTACGTTTTTTGTTTCATATTTTGAACCTGCTTCCACTAAAACCAAAACAGTCACCGTCGGATTGTCTTTCATTGGCACAGTTATAACTCGAAGCCCATTCTTTAAAACTTTTTTTGAAAATTTCATATCAAACTTTTAGTCTATTTTTAATAATATTAATTAATTCTTGTTCAGATTTATAAATTCCATGTCTTGAAAAGACCAATATTTCACACTCTGTTTCGGTCAACATTTTAAATACTACCCTATAGCCATTTGATTTGCCAATATTCTCTTTCAAAGGAACGATTCGTCCTTTATATATTTTTTCATTTCCAAAACCGGAAAACATATCAATACCGGGAGTTTCTTTGATTCCTTTTAAACAAAAAAGTCTTTCCCATGATTCCAAAGATTCTTTTGGCGCAGAAAAACGTTTTAAATCCTTAAAATCTTTTTCAATATCACAATGCCGAAAGATCTGCATACTATATTTTTGCCATCTCGCCGTATTTATTGCGATAATAAGCCAGATTATAATCTATAATTCCATTCGGCTCAGTGGCTATCCAAGGCGCTTCACCATGTGTTGCCATTTTCATTTCTGAACCAGTAAATTTCTCCCACTTATCAGCTACTTCTTCTAACATCATCAATTCTTCTTTAGAAAAAACATTTATATCAAAATCTTTAATAGCTTCTATGTGTTGTTTATCATTATACCCATCAGCAACCTTAATTTTTGTTATCTTGATCTCTTTGCTATCCATCATTTTCAAAATTCTTTCTGCATTCTGTGGCACTGGTCCATGTTCAAAACGAAGATAAGAATCTCCAGTTACTGATTTCCCATACTTTTCAAAAAAATCAAAATCAAGAAAATATAGAAGCTTCATCATTTTGAGCTTTCCAAGCGTACCATTTTGTACTTTCTTGGCAAAGAAAAGCACAGCATTCTTGTATTTTTTCTCATTTATCTTTGACATAATAATATACTTGCATTATAACAACAGCCAAGAAATGTAGCAATATTTAATTAGAGTTGTTTATTCGCCAATTTATTTCAAAAGAAATAGAATATTTATTTAAAATTTTCCATTTAGAAAATCTAAAACATAAGAATTGGAACTTATTTTCTGAAATTTTTCCAAATCCAAACCTATTCAACGTAAGCTCTATATCTATAACCATAAGTTATAACCTAATTTGTTTTTAATAAAATCAACTCCCTTTTGTATTTATAAAATATACCACAATATTAATATTATTATCAATATATTAAAAGTATTGTTTATTGTTACGCTAAAGCATATATTATTACAAATTAGTTCTAACTAGGTCTTGTATTCTGATTATTTAAAATCTCCTTCAAAATAAGCTAAATATACCTTTGCTCGTAAAAGCAAATCATTGGCTAATTTTTGGTCATCGAGATCAAGTAGATTAATGTCACTCTTCTCTTTATCAATAGCGTCAACAAAACCTTTCAATTCTATTCCTTGTTTTGTTTTTTTATCTGCCCACTCAAGATAAGAATGCATTTTTCTGTGATTAAATTTTTTATTTAAATCAACCACATCCTCTGTATCGCCTTCTATTCTAGCCAACAATCCCTCAAAAAGAAGTACAACATTGCGCATTCTATTTTTCTTCCTCCTTTTTATTTCTTCTGGTGTAAGATTCTCTTGATTAAATTCATTCATAATTATTTTATCTTTCCTTTAATAAAATCTTTTAAGTCCTCAACTTTCACCCTCTCCTGCTCTCCAGTATCACGATCACGGACAGTTACTGCATCATCAGTCAAAGTGTCAAAATCAACTACAATACAAAATGGTGTACCTATTTCATCTTGCCTGCGATAACGTTTACCAATATTGCCATTGTCATCCCACGCAACACGACCAAATTCTGCCTTAAGAGGAGCATAAACTTTTGTATTGGCATATTCTACTAACTCTATTTTATTTTTTAACAATGGTGAAACTGCACAAATAACTGGAGCAATGTTTGGTTTAAATTTCAAAAACGAACGAACCTCGCCGTCTTTTGTATCTTCACAATAAGCAGAAAGTAAAATTGCAAGAAGTGCGCGACCCAAACCAAAAGTCGGCTCTATTACATGAGGAACAGTCTTCTCCCCTTTCTCCTCATCAATATAATCAAGTTTATGTGCCTTTAAATCAAAATCTGTCCTATAAGCAAGACCAAAAAGCTCTTTCTTTCCAAAAGGAAAATCAAATTCAAAATCTATTGTCCTGCTTGAATAATGTGCTCTATCTTCTTTCGCAACTTCAAGCTCGTGCACTTTCCCCATATCAATACCAACTTCCTCCATCCAATCCAACATCTCGCCTCTCCAATATTCAAAATATTTCTCCCAATCAGTCGAACGAATAAAATATTCTATTTCCATTTGTTCAAATTCGCGAACACGGAAAAGAAAATCTCTAGGAGTAATCTCATTTCTAAAAGCTTTACCTATCTGTGCCATACCGAAAGGTAATTTTGGATGAAAAGCATCCACTGTGTTCTTGAAATTCACAAACATTCCCTGTGCCGTCTCTGGACGTAAATAAGATATAGCACTTGAATCATTAGACGCACCGACTTTGGTCTGGAACATCATATTGAATTGTTTTGCTTCACCAAGTTTGCCTCCACACTTGGAACATTTAATCTTGTCTTCAATCTGATCTGCTCTGAATTTTTCTTTACATTTTTCACACTCAACCATTGGATCCGCAAAACCAGCTACATGCCCAGACGCCTGCCAGACTTCTTGACGCATTAGAATCGAGGCGTCAACACCATACATATCTCTCCTTCCATCAACAAATTTTTTCCACCAAGATTGAGTGATATTATTCTTCAAAGCTATACCAAAATGCCCAAAGTCCCATGTTCCACCAAGCCCCCCATAAATCTCTGAACCTTGAAAAATAAAACCACGTCTTTTACATAAAGAAACTATTTTTTCCATCAAATCATTTTTATTATCTTTTATTTTTTTATCTACCATAATTTTATTCTACCACTGTACCCCCTGTTACTGGAAACGAAGGATCACTATCAAGAAATGTTCGAAGCGATGCTTTGTTCACCTTTATATCTACATTAGCAAAATCATCATGCCCAGTCAAAACTGCATCATTAATTATAACTGGCATAGCGCCGACTTGAGAGAGCGAAGGAGTAAATGCGACTTGAAAAGAGACACTTCGATTAGGTAAAGTAATACCTGTACCCTTTGAAATTGAACCTACATTCCAAGTTATTTCTTTGGTAGATGGATTATAAACTAAATCTTCATCAGAAGGTGAAATAGAACCAGTAAACCTCATCCATGAAGGAATAGAAGAATGGACAACACCTTTTGAAATAGCATTTGCGGTATTTGAAAGAGACCAAACTACCGTATAAGAAGTTTCTTTACCAACTTTTGGTGGAACAGGACCATTATTAGTAAAAGGTCCAGAGTAATAAAGTGCTTTATTTATAAATCCAACATCAGAAATAATTTTAATTACTCCCCTGTCAGAATTATTTAAACTGGCAGTCGTATAACCAGACACCAACTGTTTGCCAGAAATAGAAACATCTATATTGATAGTCGGGTTAGAAAGCATCCCGCCTTGGGCAGAAAATAATACGAGTGGAGAGACAGAAAAACTTACTGATCCAGAATCACCAGGGCTTATTTCGTTGAATTCATTTTGAGAATTTTTATCCCAAGTTATTGTATTAATTGCTGAATCATAAAAACCTTGCTGAGCATTTATTGTTTTAGGATCAAAAACATTACCTGAAATTTTTGCTTGAATTACTAAATCATTAACCTTTGTATCTAAATTGTTCGTCCATTTAATCTCGCCTCTTATTGGAATTTTTATATTTGAAGCATATTCTCTACTATTTACTCCATTCACAAAAAGTCTTGCTTCAATAAAAGGCTTTTGTATTTGAACAGTTTGTGAAATAGAATTAAACACAACATCGATCAAAGATTTATCTGCTGTGGATTGTGACCCACTTGATATATGAAATACTTTTTCTTCTCCATCAGCAACGTCAAACATTTTACCGGTAACAGAAACATTACGCTCTGCGCC
>JBAWYA010000002.1:0-18957 GCA_037143815.1 bacterium
ATTGTTTCTTGCCACTTGGTTGGTAGTCAAAGATGAAAGAATGCTCCCACATATCTAAAGCTAGGATAAGACTACATTCTTGTAATTGACCGAGATGTTGTTCATCAATCCAAGCATTCATCAATCGATTTTCTTTTTTATCAAAATAGAGCATTGCCCAGCCGACACCTCTAGTCGTCGCTATTGCTTTAAAATATACGAGCCAAGAATCAAATGAACCAAAATCATTAACAATTTGTTTTCTTAATTCGCTATTTTCAGAAAGGGGATGTGGGCCGCCTGAAAGTGAGTAAAAATATTTTTCATGATTTCGCATGCCATTGTATTCAAAACCGAGTCTTTTTTGCAATCCACTCAAAAGACCCATGTTTTTTTCAGCATCTGTCGATAATTCTTCAATTTTGGTTAAAACGAGATTGGTATTATTTACATACCCAGCGTATAGCTTCAAATGCTCCTCAACGTTTTTAGCTGATATGCCTTTTAATTGCCCGATATTAAATTTTTTCTCTTCAAATTTTTTCATAATTATTCTGCTGATGTTAGCTTCATTGTTAATATGTTAACATTATATCATGTCTAATACTCATTACTACGAGAGATATGGTCTTTTTATTTCAACCTTATTACTTTTGTTTGCAACTGTCTTTCTTTTTTATCTAGATTTTCAAAGTTCTCACAGGGATCTCACTTTTGCAATGCTGGATGTTGGTCAGGGTGACGCTCTTTTTATAGAGTCACCCACAGGAACACAGATATTGGTGGATGGGGGACCACCAAAGAAAATATTGAGCGCTCTTTCTCGTGTGATGTCACCATTCGATAGACACATAGATGCTATTATTATTACAAATCCAGACCAAGATCACATTGGAGGATTTTTAGATATTTTAAAAACATACAAAGTAGATAAAGTTTTTGAATCTGGGACATTAACTGATTCAAAGGTTTATCAAAGTTTGCGTGAAGAAATGTTAAAACAAAATATTTCAGATACTTTAGTAAAAAGAGGTATGGCATTAGATCTAGGAGGGAGCGCAATTATTAATATTTTATTTCCAGATCGTGATGTTTCAAGTTGGGCGACGAATGATGGGTCAGTTGTTGCTAGACTTTCTTATGGTAAGACTTCCATAATGTTAACTGGTGATGCTTCCACCAAAACGGAGCAAATAATTCTTTCAGAAAATTCTCCTGTGCAACTTCAAAGCACTATTTTAAAAGTTGGGCACCATGGTTCTAGGACATCTACGTCTTCGGAATTTGTAAAAATAGTTTCACCAGAATACGCTTTAATTTCTGATGGTAAAAATAATACTTATGGTCATCCACACCAAGATACGCTAGATACTTTGGCTTCATTTGGCGCAAAGATCTTTCGTACTGATCTCCTCGGTACTATAATTATGAAGTCTAATGGGCAGAATTATTCATTTTCTTTTCAGAAATAATAAACTTATCTTTCGCTCTTCTCTCTCATGGGTTGGGAGGAATGCGGGGACTGATTCTTTTTGAAAGAGGAAAGTATTTTTTTGGAGAAATAAAGCAGAGATGATAGAATAATCTTTATGAAAAGGTTTGCTTTTGTTGATGTGCAGAATACTGAAACAACAACATTGAAAGTGTTGAAGTTTGCACTTGACCATGAGAAATTATTTTCCTATTTAAAAGATAAATGGAAATGTGAAAAAATATTTTTCTATCCTGGAATACAACATGGAGACGATACTCGTGGAGAATTGTTTACAAAACTCACAGAGCTTGGTGCAGTCGTTCGACCAAAATATTTTTTCACATACAAAAATGAAGACAAAATTGCCATCACAAATTGCCCAAAGTGTAATACTGAAATTACGCAGAGAATAGAAATGGGTTATTCTTGGAAATGTAATTGTGATGTTGAACTTACAGCAGATGTCCTAGACCACGCTGACAAAAACATTGAAATATTTCTATTCTCGGGTGATGGCGATTTTGAATTTCTGATTGAAAAAGTTATCGCGAAAGGTTGTAAAGTCTCTATTGTGTCAAGCGCAAAGAGGGTGCCAAAAGGACCAAGATATTCTACTTCGAGATTATCTACAAAACTTCGTAAACTTACTCAAGCAAGCGGTTCACCAGTTAAGTTTATCGAGATTGATAACTTGAAATTTCAGATCAAAAAAGAGGCTTAGAAAAGGAAAAAGCCGCGAAGCGCGACTTTTTCTAAGGACACTATAAGTATATATGAGTGGTAAAAGAAGTCAAGCAAAATTTGTGTTTTGTCTGTTAGTTTTGTATGATATAGGCATAATTGAATAATTATTAAAAGTAGCCTAAACCAAGAGATTGGCATGGCGAAAGGAATCCGTTCAGAGTAAACAGCTCCTAGTCAGAGCACTCTGAACGGTTATGTTGGGAAACCAACATAGGTAGCGAAAGCTATCACTGGCTAGGAGTTTTTTGCTTCTCGCTAGATAATTATAAAAAATATATGTCAGAACCAAAAATGCCAACGGGGTTGCCTAAAAATGATTTGCCACCAAAAGTAAGTGGTCAATAGATAGTTTCTAATGAAAATGAGGCGAATCATTTTCAAGAAATTTTAGATATTCAATCTAAATCAGAAAAGAAAAAGAAAACAATCTGGTTAATTTCTCAAGAGATATATGGATGTCTATTGGGTGGAGGGGGTCGATCTGGTAGAAGTGGTCTTAGTGAAGATCAATTAAAACAAGGAAGAGAAATTACAGAAAGATTAGAATCATTATATGTTGAGACGGAACTTGAAAATTTAAAGGCTGAATTGGAACAGTTAAAGATAGCACTAGATAGAGCTAAACAAGTTGAGACTGATGGTGGGCGGAATTCTGGTTATAGATCATCTTATGATTGGATGGCGAAGGCTAGTCAGCAAATAAGTGATTTAAAGGAATTTCTTGCGAGTGATGAAAATATCAAAAATGAAAAGATTAAAGCAGAATTTACTTTAATGGCGAATGGAGCGAGATTTCCTAGTAATTATAGTAGTGAATGGCAAAAAGAAATTGACTCTGATCTATTAGGTGAATTTGGATTAGAATTTAAATTCAGTAAATCAACCAAAGGAGAAGACTTGGCTAGTATTTCTAAGAAGCAATAAAAATGTTTCTTCTAAAGAAATTTAATTTAAAAGTGGAATTTCTAAAATAGAGTAGGATATAAAAACATCTTTAAAGAATCCCACCCGAGGGTTGGGAGAGGTGTTTTGTTGTGATACAATAAAACCATGAAAGATAAACTAGTGGAAAAGTTAATAAAAGCTGAGGAGAAAAGACAAAAAGGGGTCATCAATTTGATTCCATCTGAGAATTATGTTTCGAAAGATGTTTTGACTGCTCTCGGTTCTATTTTTGATAATAAATATGCTGAAGGATATCCGCATGCTAGATATTATGGCGGACAAAAATATACAGATGAGTTGGAAATTCTTTGTCAGGAAAGAGCTCTAAAACTTTTTAAATTAAAAAATGATTTATGGCATGTGAATGTTCAACCGCTTTCAGGATCACCTGCGAATTTGGCAGTGTATCTCGCCCTTGCGCCAAAGGGGAGTAAAATTATGGGTTTGCCACTTTCTTCTGGCGGACATCTTACACATGGTCAAAAAGTTTCAATCACTGGCAAGGTTTGGGAGCAACTTCCAATAAATTTGGATTTAAAAACAGAGCTTATTGATTATGAAAAAATGAAGGAAGATGCGATAAAAGAAAAACCAGTTTTAATTGTTGTTGGTTTTACGGCTTATCCTAGATTTGTTGACTTTAAAAAATGTCGCGAAATTGCTGATGTTTGTGGTGCTTTCTTGATGGTGGACATGTCTCATTTTGCAGGGTTGGTGGCTGGTGGTGTTTATCCTAGTCCGTTTGAATATGCCGATGTTGTCACGACTACGACTCACAAGACTCTCCGTGGGCCTAGAAGTGCGATTATTTTTTCTAGGAAAGATAAAAAGTCTGGTGATAAAGATATTTCAACTTTGATTGATAAAGCCATATTCCCAGGGCTTCAAGGTGGTCCACATTTGGGGCAAGTTGCTGGTATGGCTGTGGCTCTCAAAGAAGATGATTCTCCTTTATTTAAAAAATATGCAAAACAAATTGTAAAGAATGCACAAGCATTAGCCGGAGAACTTTCAAAATTAGGTTGGAGAATAGTTTCTGGTGGCACGGATTCTCATCTCATCTTGGTTGATACTTGGATGGACGGAAAGGGTATTACAGGAAAAGAAGCTGAGGCTAAATTAGAAAAAGCTGGAATTATTTGTAATAAAAATACTATTCCAGGAGAGACTCGTTCGCCATTTGATCCTTCTGGTATTCGTATCGGCACTCCAGCTGAGACGACGAGAGGAAAAAAAGAAAAAGATATGATTTTGATTGCTAGAAAAATTAATAATGTTTTAAGAGGAATATAAATATATGTTAAAAGAGAAAAATATTTTAATAACAGGTTCGTCTTCAGGTATTGGACTTGCAACTGTGAGATTAGCAAAAGAATATGCTCCTAATATTGCAGTTAATGCAGTTTCACCGGGTTTTATTAATACAGATATAGCAAAAATTTGGAGTGATAAAGTTAAAGAACAAGTTAAAACATCTTTGGTTGGAAGAGTTGGACAACCAAAAGAAATTGCTGAAGTACTTCTTTTTTTAGTTAGTGACAGAGCTAGTTTTATTACTGGTCAAACATTTATTGTTGATGGTGGATATTCAATTTCTGGAAAATAATATGTCAAAAAGAGGGAAATTTATTGTAATAGACGGCACGGATAGTAGTGGAAAAGCTACACAGACAGATCTTTTGATTAGACATCTTAAAAAAGATGGAAAAAAAGTGAAGGTTGTTGATTTCCCCGATTATTACTCAAACTTTTTTGGTAAATTTATTGGACATTGTCTTTCTGAACAATATTATAATTTTGTTAAGGTGCATCCAAAGATCGCTTCAGTGCTTTATGCGGCAGACCGTTTTGAATCTAGAGACAAAATTGAGAAATGGCTAAAAGGTGGAAATATTGTCATTGCGAATAGGTATGCGAGCGCAAATCAGATTCATCAAGGCGGGAAAATTGCTAATACAAAAAAAAGAGAAGATTTCTTGAAGTGGTTGGCAGAGATGGAATATGAAGTTTTTAAAATTCCGAAACCAGATGCTGTAATTTATTTAGATGTTCCGATTTCAATAGTTTTAAAATTAATAAAAGAAAGGAATAAAAATGGCAAGAGGGGGTATTTGGGTAATAAAAAAGATGTTCATGAAAAAGATGTTAATTTCTTAGAAAATTCACACAAGAGCGCGCTGTGGCTCGCAAATACTCAGAAGGGTTGGATAAAAATAGAATGCGCTAAAGGTGGCGAATTAGATTCACGTGAGAATATTCATCAAGAAATTTATGAGAAGATTAAGAAAATTTTAAAATGAAAATAAAAATTAAAAAATTACATAAAGATGCAAAATTGCCTACGCATGGACATCCGGGGGATGCGGGTATGGATTTTTATGCAATAGAAGATGTATTTTTTCCTGCGAATGGTCAAGCTCAAGTTCCTACGGGTGTAGCTGTAGAAATTCCAGAGGGTTATGTTGGTCTTGTCTGGGATAAGTCGAGTATTTCTTTTGGGTACGGTCTGAAAATCATGGGTGGGGTAATAGATTCTGGTTATAGGGGAGAATTGGTAATGAGTCTTAGAAATTTATCCAATAAAGATTTTACTTTTCCAAAAGGGCATAAAATCGCACAGATGATTATTCAAAAGTTTGAGCATTGTGATATTATTGAAGTTGAGGAACTTTCTTCTACTATTCGAGGAGAGGGTCGCGAAGGTAGTACAGGTAAAAAATAATATGGAAAAAGAAATTAAAAAATTAATAAAAGATGCTTTAAAAAATCTTGATATTCAGATTAATGATGTTGTGCTTGAACATCCTGCAGATTTAAAAATGGGGGATTATTCTACGAATGTGGCTATGGTTTTCTCAAAAAGTGTTGAGACTAATCCAAAAGAGTTAGCAATAAAAATTGTAGAAAAGATTGTAAAATTAAATGTTGATAAAAATATAGAAAAAGTGGAAGTTGCGGGCGCAGGATTTATAAATTTCTATTTATCACGTAAATTCTTTGCAAGAAGTGTGGAAGAAATTTTAAATAAAGGAGAAAATGCCGGAAAGAATAATATTTTATCTGGCAAGAAAATAATGGTTGAATATACTGATCCGAATCCTTTCAAACCTTTTCATATAGGGCATTTGATGACTAATGCGATAGGTGAATCAGTCGCGAGGATTTTAGAATTTTCTGGCGCTGATGTTTCTAGGGCGAATTATCAAGGTGACGTCGGTCTTCATGTGGCCAAAGCCATTTATGGTCTTTTAAAGAATGATAAATTACAAGACAAATCTGGCTCAAATAATTTTCAATCTACAAATATTGGTCAAGCTTATGCTTTTGGCGCAGGAGCTTATGAAGATAATCCTGATGCAAAGAAAGAAATTGATGAGATCAATATGAAGGTTTATGATAAGACTGATAAAAAAATAAATGAAATATATGATTGGGGTTTTGAGGTGACGATGGAAGCTTTTGAGGATTTATACAAGATGCTCGGCACCAAATTTGATTATTATTTTCTGGAGAGCGCCATGGCAGACCTCGGTAGGGATATTGTGGAAGAAAATAAAGGTAAAATTTTTGAAAAGTCTGACAATGCTATTGTCTTCAAGGCTGAAAAATATGATCCGAAACTTCATACGAGAGTTTTCATCACTTCTAAAAATATTCCGACCTACGAGACAAAGGAACTTGGTTTGACTGAAGAAAAATTCAAGACAGAGCCAAATGTAGATTTATCTATTGTGGTCACAGCCAATGAACAAATGGATTATATGAAAGTAGTTGCTAAAGCTATTTCTTTAATTCATCCGGAATATGAATCAAAAATGAAACACATCACACACGGCATGATGCGCTTAGCTTCTGGCAAAATGGGTTCACGAAAAGGCAATGCAATTACTGGAGAATCATTATTGAATGATGTCCGTGATGCAATTTTAGAAAAAACGACTGATCGAGATTTTGATAATACTGCAAGAGAACAAATCGCTGCAGATGTCTGCGTGTCGTCAATAAAATATTCGATTTTAAAGCAATCAACCGGTGGAGATATTATTTATGATTTTGAAAAGTCTATTTCTTTTGATGGTGATTCTGGTCCATATTTGCAATATTCTTTTGCTCGTGCGAATTCGGTTTTAGTAAAAGCGCAAAATGCAAATATTTTACCTGACCCACATACTTTTTCGCCAGAAATTTTTGAGATTGAAAAGTTGTTATATAAATTCGGAGAGATAGTGGAACGTTCAGTGGAAGAATATGAGCCTCACTATATTGCAAATTATTTAATAGAAGTCGCTCGCGCCTTCAACAGTTTTTATGGAAATACGATGATAATAGACAAAGAAGATAAAACTTCTGGGTACAAAGTCGCTATGACTTATGCTTTTACTTTTGTGATGAAGAATGGTTTATATTTGCTAGGCATCAAATCTCCAGAGAAAATGTAGTAGAATAGGATGTGACTCAAGATCAAGCTCTGGATATTTTAAAAACTGGTGCTAATGTTTTTTTGACTGGCGAACCGGGAGCAGGGAAGACCCATACAATAAATAATTTTGTAAATTATTTGCGTTCTTGCGATGTGGAGCCTTCTATCACAGCTTCGACGGGTATAGCTTCTACACATATCGGCGGGATGACCATTCATTCTTGGAGTGGTATAGGCATTAGAACAAAATTAGATAAATATGATTTAGATAAAATCGCTAGCAGCGAATATATTTCACGACGCATTCTCCGTACTCGAGTGTTGATAATAGATGAGATTTCTATGCTATCTATGAACATGCTCGAAATGGTGGATATGGTTTGCAGGGAAGTGAAACAAAATAGTGAGCCTTTTGGTGGCATTCAGATTATTCTCGTTGGGGACTTTTTTCAATTACCGCCTATTATAAAAAGAGAAGATAATATCAAACAGAATTCGCTTATCAAAGATAATAAAAATTTAGGAATTTTTGCTTATGATAGTGGCGCATGGGAACGTGCGCATTTCGTAGTGTGTTATTTGGCCGAACAACATCGTCAAGATGATGCTGATTTTCTTTCTGTGCTTTCGGGTATACGTGCCAATTCTGTTTCTAAAAAACATTATGAGCATATTGCTACTAGGCGAATAAATGTGGAAGATATGCCAGAAAATATTACAAAACTTTTCTCGCACAATTTTGATGTGGATAGGGTAAATAATGCTGAGCTCGCAAAATTAGATGGAGAGACAAAATTATTCACTATGTCTGGGAGCGGGAATGACAAAGTCGTGGAAGTGCTCAAAAAAGGTTGTTTGTCGCCAGAGAATTTGGAATTAAAAATAGGTGCTGTGGTGATGTGTACAAAAAATAATCAGAAAGAGAGATTTGTGAATGGAACTTTGGGTATTGTCACAGGTTATGATGAATTTAGTGGACAGCCGATTGTTAAAACTAGAAATGGACGAAGTATTGTCGTTGCGCCGATGGACTGGGCTGTGGAAGAGAATGGTAAAATTCGCGCGCAGATAACTCAAGTTCCTTTGCGTTTGGCTTGGGCTATCACTGTGCATAAAAGTCAGGGGATGAGTATGGACGCTGCGATAATGGATTTGTCGCAAGTATTTGAATTTGGGCAAGGCTATGTGGCTCTTTCTCGCGTGCGTAGACTTTCTGGACTTTATTTACTTGGTATCAATGAACACGCTCTCAAGGTTCACCCAGAAATTTTAAAAAAAGATATTGATTTTAAAAATAAATCAGAAGAAGCTGTAAAAGTTTTCAGCAAGCTTTCCAAAAACGATCTCAAAAAGATGCATGGTGATTTTATTCTCGCGTGTGGAGGAAAAGTGAAAAAAATATCCACCCCGACGCAAGCGTCACCCCTCAAGAGGGGAATTAAAGAGGAAAATACAGAGGGCGCGCCGTACTCGGCGCGCCCAAAGCCATTTGCAGAAATCAGAGCTAAACATCCGAATGCATATCGCTCGTGGGACAAAGGACAAGATGAAGAATTAACTAAATTATACAATTCTGGTGTAAAAGTAGCAGACTTGATGAATAAATTTGGAAGAAAAATGGGAGGTATAACATCCAGACTCAAAAAACTCGGGTTGAGGGAATAGTTACTAATCCCTCATGTGCTCAATTGCATGTTGGGAGTTATCAACATTTTCTCGTGGATATTTAAGTTTAAGTTGTATAATTAACTTATTATGAAATTTAATTTTTTTAGGTTTAAATTTAGCCTCCTTTTTTTATTAGTAATATTTATCTTTATAAATTTATTTTTTGTTTCTCGTGTCCATGCGATTACGATGGTTCCTTCTTTTGATATTACTGTAAATGAAAATTCTGTCGGAGGAGATGGTAATTTTAATTTTCATGTGTTTTCCACAACTCTTCCTCCTGAGATTAAAAATTTTCAAGAAGATTACAGTATAAATACGACCTCTGGCTATGGCTCTCATACTACGTCTGGAATTTCTTTTGAAAGTGAAACCTTTTTTATAATTCAAGATCCTGCAAATGGTTGGCATGCTCCGAGTATCACTTGCGTAAGCGATAATCCAAATGTGACATCTGTTCCTATCGATGGTGGAGTTAAAATAATCTCTCTTATATATAATTCTATCACTTGTAATTTTTCGAATGTTCCAGCTCCAACCGGCAATTCAAGTGTTCTTTTCCTGCCGGGGATAAAGGGAAGTGTGTTGAAAACTGGCTCAGATACTTTATGGCCACCGACTTTCTTTAGTGTAAATGATGTAGCTCAACTAGCACTAACGAAAGATGGTGAAAGTGTGAATGATGTTTATGTTGATGGTATTTTGAATACATTTTATATTGCTTCTATTTATGGTCCGTTTTCAAGTTTTATGGATAGTCTTGTTTCGGATAAAACAATAGAAAGATGGTTGCCACTTGCTTATGATTGGAGGTTTTCACCAGAGACAATACTTGTAAATGGAATAAAAACAAAAGATAAAACATTAGATGTTATAGAAGAGGTGGAGAAACTAGCGAAAGATTCTAAAACAGGAAAGGTGACAATTATTTCCCATTCTATGGGAGGTCTTTTAGGAAAAGCGATTATTAAAAAACTTCAAGATGAAGGAAAAGATAGTATTATTGATACTTTTGTAATGGTTGGCACCCCACAACTTGGGACACCACAAGCAGTGGCCTCAATACTTCATGGGGATGATGAAGGTATTCTTGGTGGATTTATAGTTAATCCTATTGGCATACGCAGAATAGCGCAAAATATGCCTAGCGCTTACAATTTACTTCCTTCCCCTAAGTATTTTGATGTTGCGTCTGACCCAGTTATTAAATTTGATTCTGGCTCTTCATTTACACAGGCATGGAGGAATTTTTGGGGAACAACTATTAATACTTACCCAAGTTTCTTGTCTTTCATCACTGGGACAGGTGTAAAACGTGTTAAACCAGTAGAACAAAAATTAGAAGATCCAGAAGTATTACGTTCTGATCTTACGACAGATGCTAAAAATTTTCATAATACATACGACAATTATCAATTTCCAGACCATATTCGTGTTGTGCAAGTTGCAGGATGGGGAGGTCCTACGGTAAAAGCTGTTGAGTATAAGACGTATCATGGATATTCTGATTACAACACAATTTTTACTGTTGAGGGAGATAGAGTAGTTGTATATCCGAGTGCAGTTTCTTCGATTGCTGACGAGACTTATTTTTTTAATATTTCTCTTTTTAACAAAGATTCATCACAAGATATTCAGCATCGGGATCTTTTTAATAGTATGCCGGTGCAAGATGTTATAAAAGATATAATAAAAGAAAATCCCATTTTATTAACTAATTATATTTCTGCAACAAAACCACCTCTTACAGAAACAGACACTCAACTTATTATAAGTACTCACTCTCCTGTTATTCTTGGTGCATATGATCAGTTCGGAAATTTTACTGGAATTGATCCAAATCAAAATCTTTCTGCTGATATTTTATCTATTAAGGAAGATATTCCCGGTAGTGCATTTGTTTATACAAGTGATAGTCAAAATATCTTTCTTCCTAAAGATGGTAATTATAATTTTGTTTACAAAGGAACTGGTAGTGGGCAGACTACTATGGAAATTGAGAATTTTAGTGCTGATGTAGCGACACCGATAGTTTCTTATACAGATATTCCAACGACGGCAAGTACTGTTGCTAATTTTACAGTACAAAGCACTACGCCAGAGAATACTAAAATATCGCTTGATACAAATGGTGATGGGAAAATGGATCAAACAATTTCAGCAGACAATGCTGAGTTATCTCTCAATGAAATAATTGCATTTATTAAATTTAAAATTTCTACGCTTAATATTAATGAAAGGATTAAGCAAAATCTTTTAAAACAGATATCTAATTTAGAGAAAAAGATTGAAAATAAAAGATTAAAAAACATAAAAGTGCTTGTAGATATTGGAAAGAAGATAATGCAGGAAATAAAAGGAAAAATAAATACTGCTGATGCAACTGAAATTACAAATTTACTAAACATCCTCGAGGCACAGGCAGATGATGTTGTATTTGATCCTGCGATATTTACTAGCTTAAAGGCCAGAATACAATCTTTTAAAATTAAGGCTAATTTAAAAAATGATCTATTTAGGAGGGTAGAAAGTCTTCAAAATAATCAAGCAATTGTTAAAGCTTTATTTAATTTATCAAAGAATATAATAAAAAAGGCCGAAAAAGGCAAGATTGCTGACTTTGATGCGCAAGCGCTTATCATTTTAATTACCCAAGTTCAGAATATGATATGATTAGATATATGAATACAAAAAAAATAACGTTTTGGTTATTAATTGCTTCTCTGGTTGGTTTTGGAGTGGGGTGTGTGTTGAAAAATTCAACTGAACTTAGTTTGTGTATGGTTAGTGAACCAACTTGTATAAATAATCTTACTTGGGTTGGTAATGCACTTTTTTATGGCATGTCCGCATTAGCATTTGTGTTTTTTATATTAATTTTTACTCAACAAGCCTTTCTTGCGTGGAAAAAATTCGCAATATGGTTTATACCTCTTGCAACATTACTCTTTATCTTTTACCAAGGCCCAGGTGCAGGTGATTATTTTTCTCCATATCCAGAGCAAGTATTTCGTTGCGTAAGTATTCTGTATGTTGTTATTAGTGTTGTGATTATTGTCTTAAAAAACAAAAAACAATCCACTTTAGTTAAGTAAAGTAAATTGTCTGAGTAGTTGCTAGTAGAGGCAAGACCTAGCAATTTTTAGTTTCTTTTTTTGAGTTTTGTTTTTTTAAAAAATTGGAGTATGCTATGGGAAAGAAAGGCACATATATGATATTGATGCATATTTTAGGGGGTGCTCTTGCTGTTCTTGTGTCTATATTTGGTTTTGCTTTGGGTATCTACCTAGATACTGTGGCACAGGAAAAGTGGCAAAAGGCCAAATCTAAAAAACAGAGCCGTGGGTTTTCACCCTCGGCTCGTTTTTTTTATTTATATTTTTAAATGACTAAATACTGGAATCATGCTAGTTTGAATACGAACCGGTGAAATGTGCCGGATTTGTTGGTTTAGTTTATGAAAAAATTCTCCGAAAATCTGATCATCTGGATCAGTTTCTTGGGGGCTATGTCTCTCGAGAAAGTTGTTGGATTCGTTATCTATTGGGTCTTATTCCCATGGATTCTCTTCAAGTACGGTACCATAAATGGCGCTGTTGGTTTGTTCATTTTCCAGTTTATGTCGTCTGTCATTTTTATTATAGTGTACGACAAGATTGGAAAAGATTTGTTCAAGATCAAGGCAGTCAAACAGAGATGCTTAGATCTGCTGGTTTGGGTCAAACTCAAACTCGGCTGGAATAGGGAAGTCGTTTGGCTTCGCAAGTTCAGTTGGGTCGTTGAGTTCTTTCTTTTCTCGTGGCAATTGTTGCCACCATTTGCACTACTTTGTTTACGCAAAGTAGATCGCATGCCTCAGATTAATTTCTGGGACATAAAAGTTCTTTCAGCCAGTTCGCTATTTTCTACAGTGTTCTGGACTTTTGTAAACAAGGGGATTCTCCGGCACATCTGGGGTATCTTCAATCAATAACGAGCACTGGGATTTTCCTCGGTGCTTTTTATATTTATGTCGTTATATTTATAGTCATTTGAGACGTTTTCATTTTTGTGTTAAAATCAGTCGATAATGGCTGAAAAAGAAGAAAAATCTAAAAGTGACTCAGCTTTGCGTGAAGAGCGAGTTTTGGAGTTTTGGAAAGAAAATAAAATTTTTGAAAAGTCTTTGAAACAAACTGAAGGTGGGGAAGAGTTTGTTTTTTATGAAGGTCCACCGACGGCCAACGGCAAGCCGGGGATTCATCATCTGGAAGCGCGAGCGTTCAAAGACGCTATTCCGAGGTATAAGACAATGCAGGGGTTTCATGTTCGTAGAAAGGGTGGATGGGATACTCACGGACTTCCAGTAGAACTTCAAGTTGAAAAAAAATTAGGTTTAAATTCTAAGAAAGCGATTGAAGAATATGGCATTGCTAAATTTAATAAAGAATGTAAAGAAAGCGTTTGGGAATATTTGGATGTTTGGAATAAATTTACAAAACGTGTTGGTTATTGGGTAGATCAAGAAAATCCTTATGTGACTTATCATAATGATTACATTGAGTCTGTTTGGAATGTTGTAAAAAAAGCAAATGAACAAAAACTTTTATATAAAGATTATAAAGTTGTGCCATGGTGTCCTAGATGTGGAACAGCCCTTTCTTCACATGAACTCGCACAAGGGTATGAGGACGTGAAGGATTTATCTGTTTATATAAAGTTTAAAGCAAAAGTAAAATCCGATAGTAATGTATATATGGTTGCGTGGACAACAACACCATGGACTTTGCCTGGGAATGTTGCTCTTGCTGTGGGAAAAGATATAACATATCTTTGGCTTAAAAAAGATAATGAAATTTTAATTGTTGCTGAAGATAAAAAGGATATTTTGGGAGAAGGGTATGAAATTGTAGATAAGCGTTTTGGAGAACAACTTATTGGTCTAGAATACGAACCTCTTTTTCCATATCTTTCCAATACTATATCAGGAAGTGAAAAAGTAAAATTAGATAAAGCTTTTAAAATTTATAACGCGGATTTTGTAAATACCGAAGATGGGACAGGCATAGTGCATACAGCTGTGATGTACGGACAAGATGATTTTATGTTGGGGACAGAAGTTGGTTTACCAAAACATCACCTCGTTGGTCTTGATGGCAAATTTCTAGCTGGGACAGGATTTTTAGAAGGTAGATTTGTCAAAGAAGTTGATCAAAATGGAAAGCCTACATTGGCGGTAGATATTATTGATGATTTAAAGAAAAGAAATTTATTTTTTAAACAAGAAAGTTATAAGCATTCTTATCCACATTGTTGGAGATGCAAAACAGCCCTCATTTATTATGCGCGAGATTCTTGGTATATAAAAGTTTCTGATCCAAAAATAAAAGATGAAATGATTGCTGAGAACAAAAAGATAAATTGGGAGCCAGCTCATATTCGTGATGGGCGTTTTGGTGAATGGTTGAAAGACATAAAGGATTGGGCAATATCCCGTGAGCGTTATTGGGGTACACCTCTTCCAGTATGGCAATGTGCTGATTGCAATAAAATCGATGTTGTGGGGAGTGTTGCAGAGTTAAAAGAAAAGACAATAAAATCTGGAAATAAATATTTTATAATGCGACATGGTGGCTCGGAGGGGAATTTGAAAGGTCTTGTGAGTTGTAATATTAAAAATGTTGATCATTTAACGGAAGATGGCAGGAATCAGGTTTTAAAATCTGTAAAAGATTTAAAAAATAAGAAAATTGATTTGATAATTTCTTCTGATTTTGCGAGAACAAAAGAAACGGCTGAAATTGCAAAGAAAGAATTTGGGCTCTCAGATGATAAGTTGATTTTTGATGAAAAACTTCGAGAATTATGTGTTGGAGTTTTTGAAGGAAAAAGATGGCAAGAATATCATGATTTTATTAAAGAAAAAGATTGGTATCATTATGTGCCAGAAGATGGAGAGTCTTACAAGGAAGTAAAGCTTAGAATGGCTGATTTTATTTATGGTGCAGAAAAGAAATTTAAAGATAAAAATATTTTAATTGTTACACATGAAGGGCCTGCACGAACATTATTTGCTTCTGTGGAAGGTATGAATGAAGTGGAAACTATGGAGCATTTAAAAAATGAAATTCAATCTTTTGACAATGCTCAAATAGTTGAAATTGATTTTGTCCCTCTTCCGCATAATGAAAATTATGAACTTGATTTACATAAACCATATATTGATGAGCTTAATTTTATTTGTAAATGTGGTGGCAAATTAATTAGAGTAAAAGAAGTGATGGATGTTTGGTTTGATTCTGGAGCTATGCCTTTTGCTCAAGATCATTATCCATTTGAAAATAAAAAGTGGGTAGAAGGAAAAGGTTATCCTGCTGATTATATTTGTGAAGCAGTTGACCAGACTCGTGGTTGGTTTTATACATTGCATGCTATTGGTGTGATTATGGGACGTGGCAGAGCTTTCAAGAATGTTATTTGTTTGGGGCATTTGTTGGATGCGTCTGGTAAAAAAATGTCCAAATCTCTCGGTAATATTGTTGATCCTTGGATAATGATTGAAAAGTATGGTGTAGACACTCTTCGTCTTTGGATGTATTCAGTGAATCAACCTGGTGAATCAAAGAATTTTGATGAGAAAACTGTAGCTTTATTGTCTAACCAGGTTTTCAGTTTACTTTACAATGTATTGGCATTTTATGAACTTTATAGGGATCGTTCATTAGAAGATATAAGCCACAAGCCAAAAACTGATGATGTTTTAGATCAGTGGATTCTTGCTAGACTTGATGAATTAGTAAAATTAACTACAGAAAATTTTGATAACTATAAATTACTTGAACCCACGAGAGGACTTCGAGATTTTGTTGGCGATCTTTCCACTTGGTATTTACGTCGTTCACGTGACCGAATAAAAGAAGGTGATCAAGAATCAAAGAAAACTTTATATTTTGTATTGAAAACACTTGCAAAGATTATGGCTCCGCTTGCGCCTTTTACCGCAGAAGATATTTGGCTTAAATTAAAAAATGAAAAGGATGTAGAAAGTGTTCATTTGACTGAATGGCCAAAAATGTCAAAGGGTATTTTGGACATTTTTGGCCACAAAGAAAAAAATATTTTAAAGAATATGCAGACAGTCAGGGATGTCGTCACTCTAGGACTCGAAGCTCGTCAAAAGGCAGGCATAAAAGTTCGTCAGCCTCTTGCCATGCTTACTCTCAAAGACATAGATCACGAAATTGACTGGGCTTTTATTGAGCTTATAAAAGATGAACTTAATGTAAAAGAAGTAGTTATTGATACAAATATATCTAATAAAGTTGTGTTAGATATTAAAATTACTCCAGAGTTAAAACAAGAAGGATATTATCGCGAACTTGTACGCGCGATTCAAGATATGCGCAAGAAAATGGGCTTGACGCCAAGTGACAAGATTTCAATTGTTTTTGACACAAATGATGCAGGACAAAAATTAATTAAAAAGTTTGAAATTGAGATGAAGAAAACAGTCTTAGTGACTCAAATAGACTTTGATAAAAATGATGGAACTGAAATAAAAATAGATGAGTTGGTATTTAAAATAAAAATTGAGAAAATATAGTAATGAAAATCAAAAAGTTAGGACATTGTTGTTTGATTGTTGAGGTAAATGGAAAAAGGATTATGACTGATCCGGGTTCTTTTACTATTGGAGAGCAAGCAAAAGAGACAAATATTGATTTGATTTTGATTACACATGAGCACGGTGATCATTTACATATTGATTCATTGAAAAAAGTTTTAGTAAATAATACCAATGCTGTGATAATTACAAATGCTGGAGTAGGTAAATTATTAGATGAAGTAGGAATAAAGTATGAAGTTTTAATAAATAAAGTTTCAAAAGATTTTTTTGGTGTTGAAATTGAAGCTTGTGATTATAAGCACGAAGAAATTTTTAAATCTTTTAAATTGGTTCAGAATACTGGGTATTTTATAAATAGAAAATTATTTTATCCCGGAGATTCATTTCAAAATCCACTTAAAACAGTTGAAATTTTAGCTTTGCCTGTCGCTGGTCCATGGGTTAGCATAAAAGATGCAATAAATTTTGCTTTAGAAATAAAACCCAAGATTTGTTTTCCTGTGCATGATGGAATGATAAAGAAAGATAAGACAGGATCAATGTATGGAGTATCAAATTTAATTTTATCTGAAAATAATATTAAGTTTAAAATCTTAGAAGATGGTCAAGAAGAAGAATTTTAATGCACCACATTTATCATACAGAAGGAATAATATTGGGGAGTCGGAGTTCTGGCGAAACAGGGAAGTATTATTATATTTTCACTTGCGATTTAGGTATGATCACAGCTTCTGCTCAAGGAGTACGAAAGATGTCTTCGAAACTTCGTTATGTTTTGCAAGATTTTGCTTATCTCAAAATTGATTTTGTGCAAGGTAAAAATATTTTTCGAATTACGAATGCGTCAAAGACAAATGCATTGGAACAAATTACTAAAAACTCAGGAACTTTTAAAGTTTTTGCCAATATTGCGCGTTTATTAAAACGCTTACTTGCTGGTGTGGAGCCAAATGAAGCTTTGTTTGCTGATCTTATTAATGGTTTATTAATTCTAGACAAGATTTCTATCCAAGACAAATCAGTCTCTAATTGGGAAGATGATTTACGAAATATTGAAGCAATTATTGTTTTGCGTATATTAAATAATTTAGGATATATAGGTGAAAATGAAGTATTGCAGAATTTTATCAAATCTCCATTTGAAGAAAATCTAGTGTTTGAAGTTTCAAAAGATAGAACAAAGATATTGCATCAGATAAATAAAGCTCTCAAAGAAACGCATTTGTAAAAGGGTATTATTGGTGGATTTTCAAAATTTCCCTTGAAATGTTACAATTACAGGATGCCATTAAATGATAGGAATAAATTAAATCGGATAGAAGAATTTAAAAGTAAGCTTTTTAGCAAGAATTATCGGACAAAGGAAGAGCATCGGGATAGATTTTCATACTCAAGGAGGGATGACATACCAGATGCTTGGGATGGTGATGAAAATACTTCAGTTTTATATAAAGATAAATTCTTCATGAAGACCTCAATTTTTAAGAATCTTTTTTTCTTTTCATTGGCTTTTTTAGTTGCAACACTGGCTTATGCTTCTTATGTTTTTTTTGCTGGTGGTAATACTGTTTCAAATGACAACATTGATATCTCTGTGCTTGGAAATAATTTTACTGCTGGTGGGGATGATTTAGCTCTTGTTGTTGGAATTACAAATAAAAATAGTTCTGCACTTGATCTAGTAGATCTTGTTGTGGAATATCCAAAAAGTTCTTCTGGTGTAGTGGGTTCGTTGACTGGCATGGAGAGGCTTCGAGAATCTTTAGGCACGATTCCTGCTGGAGCTGTTCGTAATGAGAATATAAAAGTAGTGCTTTTTGGCGAGCAAGGGAGCATACGTCCTGTGCAAATTTCTATTGAATATAGAGTGGAAGGGTCAAATGGTATTTTTGTGAAAAAGAAATCTTATGATATTACTATTTCGTCCACACCACTCAACCTCTCCGTCGATGCTCCTGCTGTAATAAGTTCAAATCAAGATGTTACATTAAATATAAAAGCGACTTTAAATGCTACTCATGCAGTTCCAAAAATACTTCTCAAACTTGATTATCCAGTTGGTTTTCAATTTGAATCATCGAATCCATCTCCATCTCTTGGAAATAATGTTTGGGTTTTAGG
>JBAWYA010000003.1:0-18213 GCA_037143815.1 bacterium
CATCGGTGTCGGTTTTCTTTTACTGTTTTTTCTTCTTCAAAAATCAGGAATTTTAAATATTGGTATTGGGGCAAAGACTACACCAGTAACAAGCTTTGTTGTCGGACTTATAGCCTCACTTTCCAGCTGTCTGGCCATCGTCGGAGGATTAGTCTTGTCGCTTTCAGCAAAAATAGAACAAGAAAATAATAATGGTTCAGTAAAAAAATTATTTATTCTATTCCATTCTGGCAGATTAATTGGCTTTGGTTTACTCGGTGGCATTCTTGGACTCATCGGAAAAGCAATAGGAATAAATTTCCTTTTCTCTTCAATTCTTGGAATAATAGCTTCAACAGTTATGATCTTGCTAGGACTCAACCTCGTCGGAGTATTTAAAAAAAGTATTTTTACACTACCTAGCAATATATTCTCTTTCTTTCGAAAAATAGAACATGCAACATGGACACCAATAATTATAGGACTAGGCACATTCTTCTTACCTTGTGGATTTACTCAATCAATGCAAGTATCTGCACTTGGAAGCGGATCATTTATGTCGGGTATGCTCATTATGTTTTCATTCGCATTAGGGACTTTGCCAGTACTCGCGCTTCTTTCATTCGGTTCAGCATCTTTTGCGCAATCAAAACATGCTCCCCTCTTCTTCAAATCTTCCGGAATAGTTGTTTTAGGACTTGGAGTGTTTGCACTCTTAGCTGGGCTTGCTGGGCTCGGAATTATTAGTCCTTTATTTAATATTTAATTCGAATATAATCATTATATGAATAAAACAGTTTCAATCATCATTACATTAGGACTCGTCATAGCTATTGGTATAATTTTTTTTGGAAAATCAAATTCAATTTCTGAGTCTGTACAAAATGTAGAAATAAAGAATGGTATTCAATATGTTACGATAAGTGCAAAAGGTGGATATTCACCAAGAATATCAAATGCAAAATCAGGAATTCCAACAAAACTTATCATGGAAACAAATGGCGCATATGATTGTTCGTCGTCTTTAGTAATCAGATCTATAAACTATCAACAAGTACTACCCCAAACTGGAAAGACAGAAATCGATCTAGGTATAAAAAAGGCAGGAGAAAAAATGGAAGGAATTTGTGGTATGGGTATGTATAATTTCTCAATAAATTTCAACTAAAAAAATATTCTATAATAATTTCAAAATATCAAAGTATTATAAATAAGCCTTGACTTTTTAGCTATTTTAATATACAATACTGGTATTAATATCTGTTGATATGCCCCCTTTGGTGGCCTTTTTGAGCCCTATGATTAGGTGTAAAAATCATTTTTATGAAAAAATTAAATCAAAAAATAAAATACGCTATTTTTATAATCATATCATTGATATTTGTTTGTGCACCAAACCACGTAAAGGCTTTTTGGTCATATGTTAATCCAACAGTCTATTTAACAGCTAATCCTTCGAGTATTCAGTATGGTCAAAGTTCTAATTTATCTTGGAATTCATCAAATGCAACATCATGTTCAACTTCATGGAATGGAAATATTGGAACTTATAATTCCACATTAGTTTATCCAACATCCACAACAACATACAATATAACTTGTTATAGCTATAATGGACAACAAGCCAGTTCTTCGGTTACAGTTTATGTAAATAATTACACAAATTATTATTCAACTTATCAAAACTATAATAATTACCAGAATAACAACAATCAACTTTTTGTCACCACCAGTAACGCAACAAATATCACAAATTCTAGCGCCATCTTGAATGGTTTAATAAACGCAAATGGTTCATACACAACAGCTTGGTTTACTTATGGAACAAGCACAAACTTTTTATCTTCCACAACACAGACTTTATACAATTCTGGATTTTCCAATTATAATGTTCCAATTTCTGGACTTATCCCAAACACAACATACTACTTCCGTCTCGCAGCTCAAAGTCCACAAGGAATAGTTTATGGAAATACTCTTTCATTTAATACGATGAATGACTATACAAATAGTCAACCAACAGTAGCACTATCTGCCGATAACACAAATTTAGCTTATAATGAGGTTACGAATATTCGCTGGTATACCACAAACGCAACTTATTGTTATGCATCTAATGGAAGTAATGGATGGGCTGGAGTAAAAAATGTTGATCCAAGTGCTTTTTATACTGGATCATTAACAGAAAATAAAACTTATACAATCACTTGCAGTAACAACATAGGTTCTTCTACTGATTCAGTTACAGTAAATGTGCACGAAAAATCAACAGTAATTACCAATCCAGAAACTGCTTCTACTTCTACAGCAAATTCTCCAGCTAATAAAAATACAAATATACCACTCAGTGCAAATGTCTTTGAGTCTGGTTTTATGCCAACAAGTATAATTGGATGGTTTATTCTCGTCATACTCGTACTTGTGCTAATACTCTTAACTCAATATATTTTTTACCCCAAACAACCAACATCTTCAAGCAAAAAAAGTCACTAAAAAAACAAGACAGAACCAATAAAGAAAAAGCAAGTAAAAACTCACTTTCTGTTTTTTGTGTTATATTTAATTTATGGAAATAAATGAAATGACTGATGAAGAAATCATTATTCTATATCAGAATGGCAACCAAGAAATATTCAAAAATTTAATAAATAGATACGCATCCCCTCTTTACAATTTCACTGCCCGCCTGACTAATCATAATGATGCACCTGATATAGTCCAAAATGTATTTATAAAAATCTGGAAAAATATAAATAATTTTGATAGTGAAAAAGCAAGTTTTAAAACTTGGATTTTTACGATTGCAAAAAATACAACTACTGATTTTTTAAGAAAGAAACGTACTTTACTATTTTCTGATCTAGAAAAAAATGACAATTCAGACAATACTGACTCTTTTGCCGAAAATATACCAGATGAGCAAATATTGCCAGACATTGCCCTACAAAAGTTACAAGACAAAGAACTTTTAGATAATTTATTAAACAAACTAAATCCTAGCCATAAAGAAGTTTTAATACTTCATTATCAAGAAGAAATGACTTTTGATGAAATAGGTAAAATTCTAAATAAACCTTTAAATACAGTAAAAAGCCAATGGCGAAGAGCACTGATTGAGCTAAGAAAGGCGATTGGCTAGTCCTTGCATAAGCTCTAAAACGAAGAAAAATAATTTTTAGAAATATACCATCTGCATTTTTGTTGTGGTGATTCCTTATAGAAAGGAGAAGTTGACGGAAAGTTATTATCTAATTGCACATTTGGACTAAGAAAATTATCACAAATTTTTAAATCTTTCTTTTTAGATGCTACCAAGGCAACACAATACGGATCTCCGTCACAAACCTGAGGATCCCCGCTTGTTTTAGCAGATTCTAAGTTGCACATGGTATCACCAGGACGTCTTGAACACACACCTTCGTTGGGATATATATCAACATACCTTCGATAGCAAATAGAAATTAACTCTCCTGTTGTAACATCTCCAAATCCTGAAAGATTTATTTTATCACAAATAACAATGTCATGTTTCTGTATTGCTAAATTATAAATTCTTTCGGCATCTAATGAACTATTTACTGAATACGAACCAAAGTGCATAAGTGAAAAATAGAACCCGACAATACCAATCACACACAAAATAATTATTTTTTTCTTATTATTGACGTTTTTTAAAAAGAAAGATATCAAAAAACCACCTAAAATACTCCAAGAAACACCAGCAATAATATTAGCAATATTGATATCGTGACTGACAGCCATCTTAAGAAAAGACATAATAAGTAACAACGTAAATGAAACCATAACGTTAACTTTATCAAAGTGGTTTTTGTTTATATTTGAAAAAGATGAATCTATTGAAACGTTTAATTTATTGTCCTCAGAAAACATGCTAAAAGCATATCATATTGGTAATGAAAAACCAACTCACATCGTTAAATTCTAACGTTTTAAATTTTGCACCAAGACACATCCCAGCTCCGTATAATAAAGCATGGAACAAGAACTAAAAAATACTTTCAGGTCAATAAAATACGAGATAAAATCGGATTTATCTGAAAATATTTGGCAAACCATAGTTCTACGCAATAAACGTATCACTCGTATAAAATTATGGGCTTTTTCAACAACCGGACTTTTGTCTTTAATAGGACTTGCACCAGTTCTAAAAATGCTATCTAACGATTTTATACAATCTGGTTTTTATGATTACTTCTCTCTTTTGTTTTCAAGTAATGGATCATTAATCACCTATTGGAAAGATTTTCTTTTGTTATTGGCTGAATCATTACCTGTTATGAGTATAATTTTATCCTTAACTTTAATTTTCATTTTCTTCTTATCATTAAGATACACAATCAAACAAATTATTAAAAATACCCATTTACAAAATGGGGGTCAATTATCATTATCATTTTAAAAAATAAAAATAATATGGAAAAAGTACATGAAAACATAAAAAAGATTTTTGAAGGGAAAGGATCATTTAGAATATTGTGTGGAATTGGAATTATTATAATTGTTTTATTAATTTTTTACGCTGGAATTAGAGTTGGCTTTCACAAAGCTTCATTCGGACATGCTTGGGGTGAAAATTATGAACGCAACTTTGGAATGATGCAGAGTCGTCCAATGTTTGGTCAAGATAACTTTCCAAATGCACATGGAGCAATAGGAAAGGTAATAAAAATAACATTACCAACAATTATAGTGCAAGACAGAGATAACACAGAAAAAGTAATTTTAACAAAAAATGATACCCAAATACAAAAATTAAAAGAAAATATCACTTTAAATGACCTGAAAATAGATGATTTTATCATTGTAGTAGGAACTCCAAACCAACAAGGTCAAATCGAAGCAAAATTTATCAGAATAATGCCATTTGGTATGCCTATTCCACCACAACAGATGGGAGCACCAATAAGATAATATGAAAAAATTTATCGTTAAAATAAAATCATACATCATTGCACATAAAATTATAAGCATTATTATGCTAATAGTAATTATATGGATTGGATACTGGGGATATAATAAATATACGAACACAACTGGAGAAATACAATATATAACCACAACAGCTCAAAAAGGTAATATCATCTCATCGGTTACTGCCAGTGGACAAATAGAAAGTTCTAATCAAATAGATTTAAAAGCAGACGTGTCTGGAACAATCACATATGTTGATGTAAAACCTGGTGATAAAATTACAAAAGGCAAAACACTATTTTCAATCGATAATAAAGACGCACTAAAATCAATCCGTGATGCAGAAATAAATCTAGAATCTGCAAAAATTGCTTTTGAAAAATTCAAAGTCCAAAATTCAAATGAAAATATGAACGCCGATCTAGTAAAAACTTATGATGATGGTTTTAACACAGTTTCAAATGTCTTTCTCGACCTTCCTGGAATAATGACTGGCCTCAACGATATGTTTTTCAAAAGTACTGTTGTAACATCACAATGGAATGTTGACTGGTATGAAGGACAAGTCGGAAGAGATGATCATGATAAAGCCGGAATTTCTAAACAAAAATTTATTGATTCTTATAATGTTACATTGAAAGCTTACAACATAAGTTTTGACAACTACAAATCGACTTCACGAACATCAGATAGAACATCAATCGAAGCTCTAATCGTTGGAACATACGACACAACAAAACTTATTTCTGACACAATAAAAAATGCAAATAATTATATAGATTTTGTTAATGATTCAATGAATAAAAATAATTATGAAATTCCCTCAATAATAAATACTCATAAAGCAATTTTAAGCACAGATACTTCAAAAACAAACTCTCATTTGTTAAATTTACTCACAATAAAAACCAACATCAGGAGTTACAAAGATGCTTTTACTAATAATGATTTTGATACCCAATCACAACTCCTGTCTCTAAAACAAAAAGAAAATTCATTGCAAGATTTAAAAGATAAACTATCAGACTATTATGTCAGTGCTCCATTCAATGGAACAATTGCAAGCGTCACAGCCAAAGTCGGAGACATAGCATCGGGAACGCTTGGCTCTATAATCACTAATCAGAAAATCGCAACACTGTCTATGAACGAAGTAGATGTTGCAAAAATAAAACTTGGAGAAAAAGCCACCGTAACATTTGATGCCATAGAAAATTTATCAATGACAGGCACAGTATCAGAAATCGATACTTTAGGCATAGTATCCCAAGGAGTTGTATCATATAGTGTAAAAATTTCTTTTGATACAGAAGACAGTCGAATAAAATCCGGAATGAGCGTATCAGCATCAATCATCACCAATTCAAAAACAGACACGTTAATTATTCCATCTAGTGCTGTAAAAACTCAAGGCATTACAAAATATGTATTAATGTTCACTCCCCCACTTTCCGCTCCGACTACAGGCTCACAAGGAACACCTTCAAAAATAACACCAGATAAAGTAACAGTGGAAACAGGAATTTCTGATGACACAAACACAGAAATTATTTCAGGATTAAAAGAAGGAGATCAAGTTGTTTCACGCACAATAACAAATACAACAAAAACTAATACAACAACCAACACCAGAAGTATATTAGGTGGCGGTAGAGGCCCTGGACTATAATCATATATGATTGAAATAAAAAATATTGAAAAAATATATAAAACTGGCGGAGAAAATTTCAAGGCACTTAATGGCATAAGTTTTACAATAAAAGATGGTGAATATGTTGCAATAATGGGACCATCTGGAAGTGGTAAATCAACACTTATGCATATTTTGGGAGCATTAGATAGTCCTTCTTCTGGAACATATTTACTTGATGGCAAAGATGTTTCTACTCTTTCAGATGATGAACTTGCTGACATTCGGAGAGATAAAATAGGATTCGTCTTCCAAGCATTCAACCTATTACCACGTACAACAGTTTTACGTAACGTTTCTCTACCTCTTATTTATGAAGGAATTCAGGGCATTGAAAGAGAAAAGCGTGCAAAAAAAGCGCTTCTAGACGCAGGATTAGAAGAAAGTCATTTTGGACACCTTTCTAATCAACTTTCAGGTGGACAGATTCAACGTGTAGCTATCGCCCGCGCGCTTGTAAACAACCCAACACTTATCCTCGCAGACGAACCAACTGGAAACCTTGACACAAAAACTGGAGAAATTGTTTTAGCAACGTTCCAAAAATTAAATCGTGACTTCAAGCGTACCATTATCCTCATCACCCACGAACAAGATGTGGCAGAACATGCTGACAGAATAATTCACATAAAAGATGGAATGATATTAAGTGATAAAAAAATAAAAATAATATGAAAATAAAAGACATTTTAGAAGAAACATACAGTGCGCTCTTTTCAAACAAAGTCAGAACAGGACTTACTATGCTTGGCATTGTCATAGGTATAGCTTCAGTAATTGCCATGACAGCAGTTGGACAAGGGGCAAAGAACTCTATATCTTCAAGTATTGAATCAATAGGAGCAAATTTAGTTATGATCATGCCAGGAGCAGCACGTTCTTTTGGTGGTGGTCCAAATACTGCACGTGGTGGTGCTAAAACCTTAACAATAGAAGACGCTAATGCAATTCAATTACAAATTTCAAATATAGCCGGAATTGCAAGAGAAGTTTCTTCAAGAAAACAAGTAACAGGAACAGGAACAAATACAAACACTAGTATAATGGGAACTGAACCATCTTATATGACAGTCCGAAACATATCTATCGATGAAGGAGCTTTTATATCAGACCAAAACGTAATTGATGGTTCAAAAGTAGCTGTGTTGGGACCAACCACAAGAGATGATTTGTTTGGACAAGGAACCACTGACGCTATTGGTCAAAAAATTCGTATTTCAGGTTCAGAATATAAAATAATTGGCATCACGAAATCAAAAGGAGGTTCTGGTTTTAGTAATGGTGATGACATAATATATATCCCTTATACAACTGCTCAAAGATATATTTCTGGCGATAAATATTTAAGCGAAATTGATGTTTCTGCGCAAAATTCAGAAACCTCTAGCCAGGTGCAAACTGACATAACAACATTATTACTTGAACGCCATAATATTTCAGACACAACAAAAGCTGATTTCAATATATTGAATCAAGCAGATATCATCGCAACAGCCTCAAGTGTTGTTGGTACTTTCACAATTTTATTAGCAGCAATAGCTGGTATTTCCCTCCTGGTTGGTGGAATCGGTATTATGAATATGATGCTAACAACTGTAACAGAACGTACACGAGAAATTGGTTTACGTAAAGCTATTGGTGCAAAACGCAAAGACATTAATACACAATTTTTAGTTGAAGCCGTAATAATCACATTCATCGGAGGAGCTGTGGGAATAATTGTAGGATGGCTTATATCTTTCATAATAGCTTCTTTGGGAATTATACAAGCTCAAGTTTCAATTTCTTCAGTATTATTAGCATTCGGAGTATCGACAATAATTGGCATTGTCTTTGGTTATTACCCTGCTCGACATGCAGCATCGTTAAATCCAATTGACGCATTAAGGTACGAATAAAATTATTAGTAATTATTAATTAAGTTTTTTAAAAAAAATATGGATAAAAATAAAAAAATTGTTTTTGGAATTGTAAGTATTATAGTTTTAGTGGGAGCATTTTATGGAGGAATGACTTATGGAGGAAATAATGTGAGAGCTAGTATTAATAGCAGAGGTCAAAACTTTGCTCAAAATCAAGGTGGTGCAGGAGGAATGAGAGGAACTAGGGCAGGTGGAGGTTTTATTGCTGGAAAAATTATTTCCAAAGATGCCACAAGCATCACCGTACAACTTACTACTGGTGGAAATGAAACAACTTCACCAACCCAAGGTGGATCAAAAATAATCTTCCTTAGTGCAAGCACAAATGTTTCAAAAATTGCTACCGGATCTACGAGTGATTTAATAATAGGCACATCAGTATCAATTACGGGCACACCCAACACAGATGGCAGCATTAGCGCACAATCAGTCCAAATTAGACCCAATACGCCTCCTGTGCTAAAGTAATATAATGAGAATAAACAAATATTTGGCTGATAAGAAAATTTCTACTAGACGAGGCGCTGATGAGTTGATTAAAGAAAAAAAAGTCTTTATCAATGGCAAATTGGCAGTGCTTGGAGATCAAGTCAAAGAAACTGATATTATAGAAGTAAAAGGAGAAAAACATAAAGAATATGTCTATTTTGCCTACAATAAACCCATAGACACGATCACTCATTCACCGCAAGGAGAAGAAGAAGATATAAAAGAAAAAATAAAAAATAAAGATATACCGCAAGACGTCTTCCCTTTAGGCAGACTGGATAAAAACTCTCACGGGCTTTTGATTCTTACAAATGATGGAAGAATTACAGATGCTTTATTGAATCCTAAATATTTCCACGAAAAAGAATATCTCGTCAAAACTTCCAACAAACTTCGCTCAAACTTCAAACAGAAAATGGAAGCTGGTGTAAATATTGAGGGATATGTTACAAAGAAATGTAAAGTAAGAATCATAAATGATTTTACTTTTAGAGTAATATTGACCGAGGGCAAGAAACATCAAATCAGACGAATGTGCTCTGCCCTTTTCCAAGAAGTCGCAGACCTAAAGCGTGAAAGAATAATGAATATAAAATTAGATAATTTAAAATCTAACAATTTTAGAGAAATTAAGGGCGAAGAATTGGCTACTTTTCTAAATCCAATACTTCATCAATCCTAATTTGTTTTACGAATTCGGGCACGACTGAACAATGAACAAGGACTACCCTTGCTCAATTTTGAATATTAACATATAATAAATATATGTATAGAAAAACGTCATTTGCCCAAAATGAATATTATCACATATATTCCCGAGGAGTTGAAAAACGTAAGATATTTATGAATACGAAAGATTATAATCGCTTCGTTGCTCTTTTGTATATTATGAACCAAGATAAACCGTTTATAATGGGAAATTATTTACGAGACAAGCAAAAAAACTTATTTAATATATTTACAGAAAAAAGAGAAAAAACTCTTGTTTCAATCTTAAGTTACTGTTTAATGCCAAACCATTTTCATTTAATTTTACATGAACATACGGAAGGAGGCATAACAAAATTTATGGGTAAACTTTTAACAGCATACTCAATGTATTTTAATAAAAAATATGAAAGAAGTGGTCCCCTATTGACACATCCCTTTAGATCAGAACATATAAGTAATGAATCACAATACATGTATATATTTTCTTATGTACATCTTAATCCACTTTCAATTATTGATAAAAATTGGAAAGAAAATGGAATAAAAAACACAAAAGAATTCATAGAAAACTATCAATGGTCAAGTTATAAAGATTTTTTAGAAAAAAAACGTCCAGAAAGTTTAATTATTGATTTTCATTTAATTCCAGAATACATAAAAGAAATGGAATTGGATTTCCAAACACATGAAAAGTTATTTATGGAAAATAAAGACATTATGAACTAATTTTTATGAAGTGAGCAAGGACTACCCTTGCTCACTTGTTCAACTTTCAAATACTAACCAATACATAACAATTATTATGATTTTTAGTTTGGACCTAAAAAATATATACTAACTAAAAAACTCTTCTTTGATGTCCTTAACTATTTTAAAAGTTTCGCTTTCATTATCATAAGTACTATTTTTCAAAAAGACGTGAATTAAAAAAATTATTAAAGAAACACAATATGCGAGAAGTAAAAAAAATGACAAACTTGCTTGATTGTCTACAGAAATATAAGAACTAGAAATACAAACTGTTTTAGGAAAAAATAACTGTCTAAATATTGTATGAATACCTGGTGAATCACCACAATCCCCCCCACCAAACAAGACTGTCACTAAGTGAATACCAATCATAAAAAAAAGATATTTATAGGATATTTCCACAAGAAACTTATTTAAACGATAACGTCTTATTGTTACTCCAATTATAGAAATTATAAGAATTAGGAAAAATAGTAGAAGTATAGGAAAAATTATCAAACCAATCCAACCACCAAAAACAGACAAAAAGACAAAAAAAGAAATTAGAGAATAAAGAATAAAATAAATTAAAAAAGACCAAATATTTAATTCAAAATGTTTCATATATATACGATTATATCATATTACTTTTCCAGATCCAATACTTCATCAATCCTAATTTGTTTTACGAATTCGGGTACGTGAGAAACTAAAACCATCGCTCCTTTATATTCATCAAGAGCTTTTGCTATTACAGGCAAATGACGAAAATTTATATGATTCGTCGGCTCGTCTAGAATAAGAAGTCCGGGTTTTTGAAGAACTAATCTTGTGAAAGCCACAAGTCCTTTCTGCCCTTCCGACAAGCTACCTATCTTTGTGCGAATAAATTCTCCAGTAATTAAAAAACCAGCAGCAACAGAACGCATCCTTTCTTCATCCAACTTTTCCCCACCAGCGAGCATAGCGCTAGAGAGAGATTGATATACTGTATCTTCAAAATTGAGCGTGGAAAAATCTTGCCTATAATAACCAATACGTATTCCATCTTTTACCTTTTCACCTTCTGCTTTTCCACTAGCCAACCTTTCTAACAATGTAGTTTTTCCTATACCATTAGGTCCCTGTAAGAGCAAATGGCCATTCTTATTTAAAGAAATATGAGCTTTATGTTTTACAACCTTACCATCTTTCATTATTGTAAAAGAAGAAATATTTAAAATTTCTCCTATTAAATCTGGCTGACTTGGAATTACAAAAGGACGAATAGACTTATCTTCTTTTCGCACATCCACAATCTCCTCTTCCAACTCCTCAGCCTTCTCACGCATACGTTTTGCTACCAATCGAAGCCTTCCACCTTTATATGCAAAGACGTTGGCCTGATCTTTTTTTGCTTGAATCTCTTTTTGAAGTTGAGCATTTTTCATATTCTCTTTTTCTACCCGAGCAGTGATGTCTTTGACGACGTTAAAATAGTTACCGACATATTGTTCAATCTTTTTGGTGTACACATCCAAATAAAGCACTCCTTGCGTGAATGCATTTAAGAACTCTGCATCGTGAGATATGACCAAGACTGTCTTTTTATAATTGATTAAAAAATTTGTTAAATGGGCAATTCCGGCTTTGTCTAAATTATTTGTAGGCTCGTCCAAAAGAAGCAAGTCAGGGTCTTGAATAAGAGCAGAAGCTAAAAGCAAACGAGCCTGTTGCCCACCAGAAAAAGTTCTGATTATTTTATCGTGCACTTTTTTATGACCTTTGAGATTTACTACTTCTAAAACATCATCTATCCGAGGATCAATATCATAAACTTTAGCTGACGTTTTATTTTGAAAACTTTTTTCAAAAAATTCTCTAACAGTTAAATCCAACTGATCACGAGGAATAACTTGCAAGGAAGAAGCAATACTGACCCCCTTCACGACATTAATAATCCCAGATTCTGGAACATGAGCCCCAGAAATCAATCCAAAAATAGTACTTTTGCCAGCACCATTTTGTCCCATCAAAGTGAACTTCATACCACGCCTTATAGTAAAGCTCACCGCATCCAAAATAGGCTTATTTACCCCCCATTCAAACGAAACATTGTCGAATCTGACTATAGTTTCTTGGGTTTTTTGATTATCATTCATTTCTTTAGACATTGCTACAGATTAACCTATTTTAGGTAAAATAGCGACAGAGAAAATTTTGTCTTGACAAAATAGGTGCGAGTATGCTATACTCTATGTACAAAGTAGGTGCGAAAAGAGTCGATCTCGAGTATATCTATTTGTATTTAATAATTTAACTAAACAAATCAATGACTGGTACAATAAAAAGATTGACAGATAAAGGTTTCGGCTTCATTACTGGAGAAGGACTTGCGAAAGATTTATTCTTTCACAGCAACTCTCTAGTTGGCGTAACTTTTGATGAGCTCAAGGAAGGCGATTCTGTTTCTTTCGAAACAGAAGAATCTCCAAAAGGATTGAATGCTACAAACGTACAGCGTGCGTAATATTCTCTAAACAAAAAACCACCCGTAAGGGTGGTTTTTTGTTTTCCTAAAAAGTACTATTCTCCTTTTGCCCAATCTTTTAACTCTTCATAAGTAGCCTCTCCACAAATCCATTTTTTAGTTTTAGTATTATAAAAGAAAGGCACACCACCACAAAGGTCTTTGTCTAATTGGAGTAAACGTTTTTCATTTTCTTTATTATGCCAGACTTCCAAGCTTTCAATCTTGATCCCCTCTTCTTTTTCAAGTCTTACCACAAGCTCGTGCATAACTACACAATAAGGGCACTCAGTTCCATAAAATTCTAATAAATGATTCATACAAATGAATAGTAGTTTTAAATTTATGTTTTTAAAAACCTTGCGCAGGAGCTTAGAAAATAAAAATGGTAATCCATTTATTATTTTCTTGAGCGACGAGCAGTTCGCTGGCGAAGCTTCGCCAGATAGATTGCTTTTAAAAATATAAATTTAAAACTACTTTACTAACCTTGATAATCGAGCCTTTTTACGAGAAGCGTTATTTTTCTTGATTACATTTTTTTGAGCAGCTTTGTCTATTATAGCAAAAGCAGAAGAGAGCATTTTAACAGCCTCAGCTTTATCTGTTTTAGAAATTTTCTCAATTTTCTTTATAACTTCTTTCATTGCGCGCTTACGGCTGTCATTAAAAGCCTTTTTGCGTAAAGATCCTCGAATTGCTTTTTTAGCTGATTGTGTTATTGGCATATAAGTAATTTAACAGAAATACTTCAAAAATGCAACCCCACCATAATATGGTGAATATGATATGATTAATAAATGATCGGAAGCATAAAAGGGAAAATAATCTTAAAAAAAGACAAATTTATTATAATTGAGACAAATGGAGTCGGATATAAAATCAACGTCTCCCCTGATACGATATCTAAAATCGACGCCCTTAGACTTCGCTCAGGACAAAATGACACTTCTGTGTCATTTTGGATTCATACCCACGTACGTGAAGACGCTTTTGACTTATACGGATTTTCTGAATATTCAGAGCTAGAATTTTTTGAAATGCTCATAGGAATATCAGGCATTGGACCAAAATCAGCCCTCGCTATTCTAGGAATTACTTCAATCGAAACTTTGAGTAAAGCTATAAGCACTGGCGACACATCATATCTGACAAAAGTCTCTGGCATTGGCAGAAAAACCGCAGAAAAAATAGTAATAGAATTAAGAGATAAAATTTCAAATAGAACTGACGAAAAAGGAGAAGGTTCTTTGCAAGGAGAACTAGATACATTGGAAGCTTTGAAGTCTTTAGGCTATTCTCAAAACCAAGCCCGGGAAGCATTGAAGAAAGTTACTGAGAAGAATCCAGATATAGACATAAATACAAAAATTCGTGAGGCACTAAAAATCTTGGGAGGAAAATAACCCCCCCCTCTCATTTCAGGAGAGGGTTAGGGTGAGGTATTAAAAAAATAATTCTGTATACCCACAGCTGTAAGATTTGCCATATCATTATATTTTTTCTGACGCGCTGAACTATTTCCTAAACTATAAATATATCCATATTCTATTAAAACAGAACGCGCACCAGCCAAAAGAGTATTATTGGCGCCCAAAGCAATAAGCTTCTGATCTGAAATAAGCCCACCTAATTCACCTTGCAAAGTGCTAGTGGTAAATTTTGTATGTAATTGTGAAAAAATACTTTCAGCCAAATTTACACTTTCTTTAGAATTTACAAATTGGCTATCAGGCATATAAATAGCAAAGCCTTTGTAAATACCAGCGACTCTACTTTTAGATCTGTAATAATCATTAAAATGAACATGTATTGTCGCGTCTATATTATTATCACTCGCCCACTTATTAAATCCATACAATCTTAAAGACACATCTCCTGTGACATTATTATGTGAGACATTGTTTTTTTTGATAAAAATTCCTTGAGTAATAGTTTCCTTCATTTTTTTCTTAGCTTCTTCTGTAAAAGAGAGAACCTCTTTTTTATTATTAACAAAGTAATCAGCAAATTCTTTTGTATAACCATTTTGATCACGCGTAATATAAACTTCAAATCTATTGTCTTTTTTTAAGATATTATAGATTTTACTTGCTACTACTAAATTCATCACAGCTTCCTTTAGGCCTCCATATTGCGCACCGGAATAAACATTGTCATGACCAGGGACTAAAAGTATCTTAATTGGCTTAATGGTAGCGTTGGTATTTTCTACAGCATATAAGGGTAAAATAGGTAAAAGAATAAGAAACAAGATCAGGGGTAATTTTTTTATTATCATGATATCATCATACCATGCCAGAGTTACCAGAAGTAGAAACAACAACACAGGGCTTAAGAAAAACAATCTTAAGGCTAACAGTAAAAGACGTTTGGACTAGTTATGATAGCCCCTATTTTCATGGTTCTGACAGCATAAAAGACCCAACTTATTTCAAATATTTTAAAAAAACAATAAAAAACCAAAAAATAAAAAGCGTGAATCGTCGCGCAAAAAATATTCTGATTAACCTCTCGAATAAATACACAATACTCGTTCATATGAAGATGACAGGTCACCTGATGTATGGAGACTACAATAAAAAAGATCCATACAATCGTCATATCAGATTGATTTTCTATCTTTCAAATGGAAAAACTTTAGAATTATGCGACACCAGAAAATTTGCAAAAGTAACATTGTTACCGACAGAAACAATGCATGAAACAATTCATTTAAAAAATATAGGCCCAGAACCATTAGAAAAAGAGTTCACTTTTAATATTTTCAAAAAACAGATTAACAAAAAACCGAATGGAAAAATAAAAACAATTTTGATGGATCAAAATATTATTGCAGGCATAGGTAATATTTATTCTGATGAAATACTTTGGGAAAGTAGCGTACATCCCGAAAGGAAAGTATCTACTTTAAAAGAAAAAGAAATGAAAATAATGTTCAAAACATTGAAAGAAATTTTAAAGAAAGGCATAAATTTCGGTGGAGACTCGATGTCAGACTATAGAGATATCAATGGTGAGAGAGGAAAATTCCAAATCTATCACGAAGCCTACAGGCGCGCCGGAGAAAAATGCAGAAAAAGAAATTGCAAAGGCATTATAAAAAGAAAAATAGTAAACGGCCGAAGTGCACACTTTTGCGACACGCATCAGACATAACACAAAGAAATATAAAAACGGGAAAATATAAAATATAGAAAACATTGCACAGGCTGGCGAGCCGAGCATAGCAAATTTTCAGCAGAAAATTATGTCGTGTTTTATAGATTTTGATATTTCCCCGTTTTTAAATAGTTCGCTCTCAGAGCTTTGCTAGATAAATTGTTTTATAAACTTTATATTTTCTTTATTTACAAATCCAGAATACTAAAAAGCGCCACACCGCAGGCTACAGAAACATTAAGTGATTCCTTTTTCCCTCGCATGGGGATTTCTGCGATAATATCACACTTTTTTAATACATTTTTGGGTATTCCTGTGACCTCAGCGCCAACTAAAAAAGCTTTCAGCTTATAGCTTTTACCTTTTAGCTTTTTATAATCAATAGAATTTTCGGCTTGTTCTATCCCAATTATCAAAAAATTTTCTTTTTTAAGTTTTGCTAAAAGTGGTAATATATTTTTCCTCTGCTCCCAAGGCACAAATTCCTCGGCACCCAGAGCAGACTTCGCCAAATCCCCTCTTTTCCTACCGAATCTATCGAGAGGTGTCGGAGTGTATCCAGTCAAATAAATTTTATTAATACCCACTGCGTCAGCAGTGCGAAAAATAGCACCGACATTTTCAACGCTTCGTATATCATTCAATATTAAAATATTTTGTTTTTTTTCTGTCATTTTCATATATACGCTATAGCGTAAATGTGTATTAATTTATTTTATAAGTTTCTAATTCTTTAATTAATTCAAGTACAATATTTTTTGCATCAGATTCAGGATAACTTTCTAAAAGTTCATGAATTAAAATAACATAAAGATGCTTGTATGGCCTTTCGGGATTTTCTTTCATGAAACGAATTTCATTTCTTAAATTATCTACAAAGTCAGCTAATTTTAATATTTTCGCCTTCGGTGTTATCGTCCTTAGCTTTTTATAAAATTCTAATTTTTGCTCTTTATTATAATTTTTAGGATGAGAAACTTCTTCCACTAAATCGGCAATCGTTTTTGAAAACATTTTCTCCAATTCTGCATAAGTTGTTTCTGTATCTTCCAATGTATCATGTAAAATTGCAGCAACAAGCAACTCTTCATCATCAATATGAAACTCATCTTGCAGAACCGACAAAACTCCCAAAAAATGGTTTTGAGTATTTACCTCCTTGAATTTTCTTGTCGCAAATTCTATAGCTGAATTAAGATTCATAGTTATATTATATACCTATTTTAAGAAATTCTTATTACGTATCTTTTTGTGATAAGTGATAGCAAATCTGTGAGCTTCACTATTTGCAAACAAAATATCTTTTAGATGGTCTTTCACCATTTGCTCATCACCCAAGAAATGATCAGGTTTGTGAGCATCATCTTTAACTATTGAAACTATAGGAATATTTCTAACAATTTCTTTTGCAGTATTTATCTGCCCCATTCCCCCATCTATCACTACGAGATCCGGCATTCTCCATTCTTCATGTTTAAAACGTCTAGTCAAAATTTCTCTCAACCCTGCCGTGTCGTCATTTTTTTCAACCTTTATTTTAAATTTTCGATATTCCGATTTCTCAGCAACACCATTAACTATAGCCACCATCACACCTACGACATCTTTTCCAGAAAGATGCGAAATGTCATAGGCTTCTATTCGAAATCCATGATTAGATGCAACCTTCTCTGGTTTAATCAGAGAAACATCTTGAATATGATCCAAGGCGTACAACGTATTTCTAACCTCTCCCGCTTTCTCAAATTCATGTTCATCTGCAAGTTTATTCATTTCTTTCTCCAGTTTTCTTATAAGCTCTTTCTTTTTACCCTGAAAAAATAAAACCAAATTTCTTACAGTTTTTTGGTATTCTTTTTTAGCATCTGGCAACGACACATCTGGAGAAAGTTGAAGTGATCGATAAAAATATTCTTGATGTTTGAAAACTGCTTTCTCATCTCTAAATGGAAATATTTTTCTTATTATTTTTAATGCGTCCTTGAGGAGAGACCCTTGCGGGTATGGCCCAAATGAATATTTCACTTTGTACCCTAAATCTTTTTCCTCTAAATTTTTTAATTCTCTACCACGAACAACCACAACCCTCG
>JBAWYA010000004.1:0-15029 GCA_037143815.1 bacterium
TTCACAAATTATTTATAAAAATGGTGTGGTACGTTCTTTGAGAATGTATTCTTTGGATCTCAACCATATTGCTTCTTCTGACATAGCTAAAGATAAAGGCTATGCTAAGTTTTTTATGGAAAAAAGAGGTTATCCTGTGGCTCCTGGTGTCACTGTTTTGAAAGACAGTTGGGCGAAAGCTATAAAAAGTAAGAAAAATACTTCTTTTGGAATAAGAAATGCAGAAAAAATAGGTTATCCTTTGGTTGCAAAACCAAATAGCAAGAGCCAAGGCGTAGATGTTTCTGTGGTGTGGAATAGAAAAGAACTTGTTTCTATTTTATATAAAATTTTTAAAGGAGACAGAATAGCTGTAGTTGAGAAATATTTACCGGGGCATGATTATCGTATTGTGGTTTTAGATAAGGAAATTATCTCTGCTTACGAGCGTCTCGCTCTTTCAGTCGTGGGTGATGGCGAGCATTCTGTTTTGGCGCTGTTAAAACAGAAACAAAAAGATTTTATTGCGCAAGGGCGAGATACTAAAATAAATTTTAATGATCAAAGGATAAAAATAAAGTTACAGAAACAGGGTTATTCTTTCGGAAGTATTTTACTAAAAGATGAATCGGTCTATTTACTTGATAATGCCAACTTATCAACTGGAGGTGATGCTATTGATGTGACTAACACTATTCATTCTAATTTTCGTAAAATTGCAATAGAACTTACACGAGATATGGGGCTTCGTATTTCTGGTGTAGATATTATGGTTACAAAAGGAGATATAACAATGAATCCTAAAAATTGTGAATATTATATTATTGAGATCAATTCTGCACCTGGTCTAGATCATTATGTGACTACAGGAGACAAGCAACGTAAAATAGTTGAAGCGATGTATTTTAAGGTTTTTAAAGCACTTGCCCGCACACATACTTAAAAGATATTGAATACAATGCGCTAAGGCGCGTCTTTTTAGTATGTGTGCGGGCTTGGAAAAAAGGATTAGTGGGAGTATATTTAAGTAATGAAAAGGAAAATAATTTTTATATTATCCATTTATTTTTTGGTATTTTCATCTCTCTTTTTTATAGCTAATGCAGAACAGTATGATCGTTTTAGTGGTTTAGAACATATAAAAGATTTCAATACTATAATTACGGTAAATTCTGACGCTACTATTAATGTTGTAGAAAATATTATTTATGATTTTGATACCATACAAAAGCATGGAATATTTCGGGACATACCAGTAAAATATAAGGATGAAAAAGGTCTAGATTTTAATTTCAATTTATCTAATATTTCAGTAGAAAATGAAAATGGTGAATCGTATCCATTTTCTGTTTCAGATTATAATAAAAAATATAAAAGAATTAAAATAGGTGATCCTAATATAGAAATTGATGGTGTTCATGTTTATAAAATTTCTTATACTGTCGATCGCGCAATTGGATATTTTGCTGATCATGATGAAATATACTGGAATGCTACTGGAGATATGTGGCCAGTGCCAATATCAAGTGCTGAAGCGCAAGTAAATTTACCAGAGTCTATAAATAAAAAAGATCTTAAGATTGCATGCTACTTTGGTTTTGTAGGTAGTACTAAAGCTTGTGCTTGGTCACCCAAGGCTGGTGAAAGTGTTGTTAGCGATGGAATTTCCATTGTTGAATTTAACCCAGTTGAACTTGATTCTTTTGATGGAATGACAGTTGCTGTTGGTTTTCCAAAAGGAATTGTAAAAGAACCTACAAAAGTAGAAAATGCAATTTCGGCTGTTAAAGATAATTTTAGTTTCATATATTTTGTGCCAATTATTCTTTTCCTATTTCTTTTCGGACGTTGGTATGAATATGGGCGAGATCCAAAAGGAACAGGTGTCATTGTGGCAGAATATGATGTGCCTGATGGTTTGACTCCTTTAGAAGTTGCTGGAATTGTATACAATGGCTCACGCAATAAAGACATTTCGGCCGAGATAGTCAGTCTGGCTGTTAAGGGTTATCTTACTATTGATCAAAAAGAGAATCTGACTCTACGAGGGAAGAATGATTATATTTTAAAAAAGATAAAAGAAGGTTCTAACTTAACGACTGATCACGAACGTTTATTGATGGAGTCATTGTTTTCTATGTCATCTGTAAAAATGGCAGAGGTAGCATCCTTGATGAATGATTTGAGTGATAGCAAGAGCCCAATTCCTCAAGGTATTAAAACTTTTGTTGCCAATCAGCTTGCAAAGAAAGCGGAAAAGACATATTTAGAAGCTTCAAATAATGAAGTAAAACTTTCGAGTCTTGAAAACAGTTTTTATACTATCGCTAGAAGGATACAGAGTGGTGCTATGGAGTTATTGGTTAAAAATGGATTTTATGACAAGGCGCCTAAAAGTAAAATTGGTAATGGAAAGGGTATTGTGGGTCCTGTCGTCCTCGGTTTATTTTTTAGTGTATGGGCAAGTGGTTTTGTGTCAGTTATCTTTGGTTTTGCTGGAATTATCAGTACAATTTTGACTGTGTGGATGATAGTTTTTTTCACTATTATTATGCCACGTCGTACAGAAAAAGGTGTGGCAATGTATGAAAGGCTTTTGGGTCTCAAGGAATATTTACAAATTGCTGAGAAAGATCGTATTAATTTTCACAATGCTCCAGAAAAGAAACCAGAACTTTTTGAGAAGCTTTTGCCTTATGCAATGGTTTTTGGAGTAGAAAAAGCATGGGCAAAAGAATTTGAGGGGATTTATATGACTCCTCCTTCGTGGTATCACGGAATGTCTGGTACAGCTTTTAGTGCAGGTTCATTTGTTTCAAGTATGAATAATTTCAGTTCTGTTTCGTCTTCTACGCTTTCTTCTAGCCCTAGTTCTTCTGGAGGTGGTCATGGTGGAAGTAGTGGCGGGGGTTCTTCTGGTGGAGGTGGCGGAGGAGGTGGAGGGGGAAGTTGGTAATTCTATTTTTTTAGAGTATATTTAAATTAATGAAAAAAATTGAGAAAAAAGTTACAAAACACAAAAGACCATCTTGGGATGAGTATTTTATTGGTATAGCAGATGAAGTGGCAAAAAGGTCAAAAGATCCATCAACAAAGATTGGTTGTGTTATTGTTGATAATAAAAAAAGACCTATTTCTTTTGGATATAATGGTTTTATAGGTGGTTGTGATGAAAGAAAAATGTCTAATGAGAGACCAATAAAGTATCATTTAATTATTCATGATGCGATGAATGCTATTCTTTTTTCTAGAAGAGATTTGGAAAATTGTACTTTGTATGGTAATTATGCACCATGTGAAAATTGTTTAAAACATATTATTCAGGCTGGGATTAAAAAGATTGTTTATAAAAATTTTGTTGTAGAAAGCAAGGCAAATAATAATGAAAAATCTATGACAAATTCTGTTACAAATGAGGCAATTACTAGGATTTTATTATCAATGCCTGAAGTCGATTGTAGGAATATAAATGGTAAAAGTTACTTAGAAGAAATGTGGGGGAGTAATATACCAGAATTTTAATAAAAATAATTTTATGATTGACCTAAAAAAGTTACAAAAAGAAGTAATGCAGAATAAGTTGGAAAAAGGTTTCAATACAACCAATGTTGCTTTGGAATTTTGTCGTGCTCATGAAGAACTTTCTGAAGCTTTTTCTAAACACAACAAACATCAGCCGGGTGTAGCTGAAGAATTTGCTGACGTTATGATATTTATTCTTGGTATGTGTGAAACTATGAATTTTGATTTAGAGAAAGAATTGATTAGAAAAATAGAAATAAATAAAAGACGAAAATATAAAAAAGAGAAATCACCCGATGGTGATGATATTTTTATTCGTATAAAAACTCCCGAAGATCCCTAGAAGATTTATTTTTTAGTATATTCCACAAACTCTAGATCGTATTTATTTAATTCATCTTTTGGATGTTTTTCACTTTTTATTTTTTCCCAAATCTTGTCATCTATGATGGGGAAGTATGTGTCTGCGTCAGGAAAAGATTCATTTACATGCGTGATATAAAGTTTGTCCGCTTTTTCTATAAATAATCTATAAATTTGTCCTCCACCGATGATAAAATTCTCCTCGTCTTTTTCACAAGTTGTTTTCAGTAAATTAGAAAGTTCATCTAATGAACGAACGATCTCAACTCCTTGTATTTTAAAATTATCATCTTGTGTTAGGACGATATTTCTGCGATTTGGAAGTTTACTTTTTAGGGATTCAAAAGTTTTTTGTCCCATTATTACTGTGTGTTTTGATGTTGTTTCTTTGAAATGCTTCATATCTGCAGGCAAAGACCAAAGAAGGTCATTCTTTTTTCCAATCTCATTATTCTTACCAATTGCTACTATTATTGAAATCATTTATTTATTATACATTATACAGCAATAGGTGCTTTTATGGTGTCGTGAGGATTGTAACCAGTCAATTCAAAATCATCTATTGTAAAATCTTCCAGTTTCATTTTTTTAGGATTTATTTTCATTTTTGGAAGAGGCCTGATGTCATTGCGACGAGAGAGTTGAAGTTTTGCTTGTTCTAAATGGTTTGAATATAGATGTACGTCACCACCAGTCCAGACAAATTCTCCGACTTCTAGTTCACAAATTTGAGCTATGATCATCGTCAATAAAGAATATGAAGCGATATTGAGTGGAATTCCTAGAAACGTGTCACAGGAACGTTGGTAAAGTTGGCAAGAAAGCTTTTTATCTACAACGTAAAATTGAAAGAAAGAGTGACATGGAGGAAGGCCAGCTTTTGCCATTTCTTCTATGTCGGCGACATTCCAAGCAGAAACTATTAATCTGCGTGAATCTGGTGTTTTTTTAATTACTTCAATCACATTGGCAAGTTGGTCTATGTGTTGACCATTTGGTGTAGGCCATTTTCTCCATTGATATCCATAAATTGGTCCTAAGTTTCCATAATCTTTTGCAAAATTTTCATCTTTTTTTATTTTTTCTACGAACTCTTTGATGCCAGTATCCCATTCTTCAGATCCTGTTTTTGGCACAGTTATTTTATTTCTAATTAAGTACGCTTTGTATGGCCACTCGTCCCAAAGATGAACATTGTTGTCTACTAAATATTTTAAATTAGTGTCGCCTCGCATAAACCATAAAAGTTCGTGGGTGAGGGATTTTATCGGTACTTTTTTAGTAGTAAGTAGAGGAAAACCATCAGCGAGATTGAATCGCATTTGATAACCGAAAATACTTTTTGTTCCTGTCCCAGTGCGATCGGTCTTTGTGGCGCCATTTTTCATTACGTGCTCTACCAAGTCTAAATATGATTCATCTGCGTGTTTACCAATAAGCTTTTGCATATTTTTATTATACGTTTCTTATTAAATTAGGAAACATTGACAAGTTAATTAATTAATGCTACTCTTTTAATATAGATTGTGGAAATTAGCATGTTTGTCATTAGCTAGTATCCATGACAAAAATGCGTATGAACACAAAGCACTCGGTAACTCCAAAGAAATTTGGGGGCCACACTTCCACATTTAAAGCGAAACCTCGCTTTGGTGGAGGAAAATTTAATAGTCCTCGTCCTCGCCTTAGCGGGAGTTCTCGTCGTAGCGGGGGAGGTAAGAAAAGATTCGGCGGTGAGAGGATAGATTTTTCTCGTTTCATTAAAAAGGGAACTCACATTGAAGAGAAACCTTATGTTTCAAAGCATACTTTTGCTGATTTTCCTTTCAATCTCCAACTTCATAAAAATATAAAAGGAGCTGGATTTGAAAGTCCTCGCCCAATTCAAGATCAAGCTATACCCACAGTTCTCTCTGGCAAGGATGTCTTTGGTATGGCAAATACTGGCACAGGCAAGACCGCAGCTTTTTTGCTTCCTTTGATTGAAAAGATTTCTAAAACCAAAGGACAAGCTAAAAAAGAGATTGTTTTGATAATGGCGCCTACTCGTGAATTAGCTCTCCAAATAGAATCTGATTTTAAAGTTCTTGCTTTTGGTTTTGGGATGTTTTCTGTGGGTTGTGTTGGAGGTTTGCCAATAATGAAACAAATTAGAGAAATAAAAATGGGGGTTTCGTTCGTCATCGGCACTCCGGGACGTTTGCGAGATTTGATTGATAAAAAAGTCTTGGATTTATCTACTTGTCATAGTGTTGTACTCGATGAAGCTGACAGAATGCTCGATATGGGTTTCCGTGATGATATGGTTTTTATAATTGGAAAAACTTCCAAAGAACGTCAGACTCTTTTCTTTTCTGCGACACTTTCTCCTGATATTAAGAAATTAACCGAGCAATATTTGAAAGATCCTGTTTTTATTTCTGTAATTTCTGGTGAAACAGCAAAAAATATAGATCAAGACGTGATTCGTTTTAAAACTAAAGAAGAAAAGTTAGAAAAATTACACGAAGTATTAAAAAAAGATGGTTCAGATAAAGTGTTAATCTTTCGAGAGATGAAACATAGTGTTGATACTTTGGAAAAAGAATTACGTGGGCTTGGTTTTAAAGTTGGTGCTATTCATGGTGATAAAAGAAGCCGAGAACGTATTCGTATATTGGAGTCTTTCAAGAAAGATCATGTGACAATCCTGATTGCTACTGACGTGGCAGCGAGAGGTTTGGATATTCCTGATGTTACTCATGTTATAAACTATGACGTGCCACAAACGTACGATACTTACGTGCATAGAATAGGCCGAACTGGCAGAAGTGGCAAAAAAGGAAATGCACTGACTTTTGTACCAGCGTAGTGGTATAATTGATTTGATTAAATTAAAAAAATAACAAAAAATAATTATGGGTAATAATAAAATTTGTTTTCCGTGGGTTAGATTGATTTTGATATTAGTAATTGAATTTTTAATTGCTTGGTTATTTTCCACGTTAAGGGGGGAATATTTTGGTGAAATTGGCGGATTGGTGTTTTATCTTATTGCTTTGTTAACTATTTCTCTACTATCTTTCATTCACGCAAGGAAGTCGTCAATTAAGCTATGGTATGTAACATCATTAATTTTTTTGATTTTATCTCTAGCTTATACATTAAACTTTGTTATAAATTTGTCCAAGGTGTTTAATGCACAAAATACTAATCAGTCAATAATAAGTATACCATTTTCAAAATAGTATTATAAAAAACTTCACTAAATGTGAAGTTTTTTATTTTGCCTTTATGAGTCCAGCTTTAAGGAGGGTGGCGTATGCGCCGTTTTTCTTCATTGTTCGCATACCTTGAGTTGATACTTTTATATTTATGAATTTATTTATTTCTGGAACAAAGATTCTCTTCTTTTGAATATTTAGGTGCTTTCGTACTGTGCCAGTTGGGTTAAACTTTGTGGCACGGGTTCTGTTGGAGTATCCACCTCCGAGAATTGAAGTCTTTTTTGTTATGGCACATGTTTTCATATGTAGTTCTCGTATGCTATCATAGAATTTGTATGGACGCAACTAATACCATATTTTATATAGCTATACTTATTATGTCTGTGGTGATACATGAAGTATCGCACGGTTTTATGGCTGAGTACTTTGGTGACAAAACTGCGCGTTTTGCGGGGAGATTGACCTTGAATCCTATCAAACATTTAGATATGTATGGTTCTATAATTTTGCCAGTGATTTTATTTTTGTTTCATTCTCCTTTTTTGTTTGGTTGGGCAAAGCCTGTACCATACAATCCTAACAATTTGAGCAATGAAAAATGGGGAACGATAGCCGTGGCTTCGGCCGGAGTTTTGGCCAATTTTTTTATTGCTATTATATTTGGAATTCTGATTAGATTTACCCTTCAGTTTTCTTTACCAGATGGTTTTTATTTTATAACTTCTATTATTGTAATAATCAATCTCTCTTTAGGTATATTTAATCTAGTTCCGATTCCACCTCTTGATGGTTCTAAAATACTTTTCTCTTTTTTGCCTAGATCAGCTTCTTCTTTTGTTGATGCTTACGAACAATATTCATTAATATTGATTGTTTTTTTTATTGTTTTTGTTTCCCCTTATTTATCTCCAATATTAGGATCTCTTTTCCATTTACTCACAGGTCTTGCGTTTTAATTTTTTAAATAGTATATTGTCTCATATAGTCCTAAGGGACTATTTTGTTTACAAAGAAGACTACAGATGCCAACAATAAACCAATTAATAAAGAAAAATAGAGTTAAAGCTCATCCGAAAGACAAGACGGTGGCTTTGACCCGTGGATTTAATGTTCTAAAAAACAGACCTGTTTTCTTTTCCAGTCCTTTCAAACGTGGTGTTTGCACGAAAGTTTCTACAACGACCCCAAAAAAGCCAAACTCAGCTCTCCGAAAAATAGCCCGCGTACGTTTGACTAATGGTATGGAAGTCACAGCTTATATTCCAGGTGAAGGACACAATTTACAAGAACACTCAGTCGTTATGATCCGTGGAGGACGTGTGAAGGACTTGATCGGAGTAAGATATCACGTTGTTCGTGGAGTCTTAGATACACAGGGAGTTGAGAAGAGAAGACAAGGACGATCATTATACGGAAACAAGAAACCTAAAGAAGCAAAGAAATAAGATTTTATAAAATAGCAAAGCAAAAAAATGCGAAGAAAAGTAAAAAATAGAAATATAGTGCAACCTGATTTCGTCTACAATTCTACAAAGTTGGAGAAGTTTATCAATTACATAATGTGGTCTGGCAAGAAAGAGACTGCAAGAAAAGTTATGTATGCGACTTTTGATGTAATCAAAGAAAAGACAGGCAACCCAAATCCTCTTGAGATTTTTGATTTAGCTATGAAAAATGCTGGTCCTTCTACCGAAGTTCGCTCAAAGCGTATCGGTGGTGCGAACTATCAAATACCTATCGAAGTCAGACCTGAGAGAAAATTTGCTCTTGCAATGCGATGGATTCGTGATGCGGCTCGCGGTGGAAAAGGAAAACCTATGCACTTGAAACTCGCTGATGAATTGATTGCAGCCTCAAAGAATGAAGGTTCTGCTATAAAAAAGAAAGAAGATACACACAAAATGGCTGAAGCTAACAAAGCCTTTGCTCACTTTGCTTGGTAGGGTTGATCATTTCTCTTGTTGTTTTAGGATAATTTATCTTTTGGTGTTATAATACACAAATGATGAAATTTAATCTAAAAAAATCATTACTTCAGTCTCTTTTGGTTACTATTTTTAGTATGTTTCCCCTTGGGTTTGCAGGAGGGGAAATAAAAATATCTCTATTTTTAGGTTTTTTACTTGTAATTCTATATTATTTTTTAGTTTTATTAATTATATATATAATACACCTAGTATCAGGTCACTTAATTAATAGACACATGCCTCTATGGGTTATCGGTGTTTTTTTTATAATATTTTGGCTATTTTGTTTGTGGTTTTCCCCGATTCTATTTAAATAGATAGTTTTAAGTAATATAAAGTAATAGCAAAAATATTTTTCACAATAAATAATATATAATCGAAGAGTGCTTTTTTATTTGCAAAAACTATCTTTATAATATATAGTATCAGTAGCGCATGAGGCGCTTTTTTATTATTAAAAATCACTTTCTAGCCACTAGAACCTAGTAGCTAGCAACTAATTATTTATGGAACGAGACTATCCTCTAGAAAAAGTTAGAAATTTTGGAATTATCGCGCACATTGATGCGGGTAAGACCACCACGACCGAGCGTGTTTTGTATTACACAGGCAAGAAACATAAAATCGGTGAAGTCCACGAAGGTGAAACTACCACAGACTGGATGGAACAAGAACGTGAACGTGGAATCACCATTACTTCTGCCGCTGTGACTTGTTTTTGGAATCCTACTTATGCTCCGACTGATAAAAATAAGAAACATCGTTTTAATATTATTGATACCCCAGGACACATTGATTTCACTGTAGAAGTGAAGCGTTCTTTGCGTGTTTTGGACGGCGCCGTTGTTGTATTTGATGGTGTTGCCGGCGTAGAACCTCAATCAGAAACAAACTGGCGTTATGCCGATGAAGCAAAAGTTCCTCGTATTTGTTTCGTAAACAAATTAGATAGAACCGGCGCTTCTTTTGAACATTCTTTTGCAACAATTTTAGATAGACTTACAAAAAAGGCAGTTCGAATGCAGATTCCTATTGGTCTCGAAGAAAAACATGAAGGAGTTATTGACTTGCTTCGCATGAAGGCTTTTTACTTTGAAGGGGAGATGGGAAATAAAGTTATTGAAAGTGAAATTCCTGAAAATTTAAAAGCAGATGCAGAAAAATATCGTAATGAACTCGTTGAGAAAATAGTTGAGACGGATGATGTGATGATGACTGAATACCTCGAAGGTATGATTCCCAGCTTTGATGTATTAAAGAAGACTCTCCGAAAAGCTGTTATCGCAAATGAGATTTTCCCAGTATTTGCTGGTTCTGCTTTGAAAAATAAGGGTGTTCAGCTCGTGTTGGATGCTGTTGTGGATTATCTTCCAGCTCCTACTGATATTGCTGCTATTTCTGGTATTGACCCAAATAATGATGACGCCCCTATCGCAAGACATGCTTCAGATGCAGAGCCTTTTTCTGCTCTTGCTTTCAAAGTTGCGACTGACCCATTCGTAGGTCAACTTATTTTCTTCCGTGTTTATTCTGGAACACTTTCAGCAGGTAGTTATGTATATAATCCACGTACACGAAACAAAGAACGCATCGGACGCATTCTTCGTATGCATGCAAATGACCGAGAAGAAGTAAAAATGGTTTTTGCTGGAGAAATAGCCGCAGCGGTAGGTTTGAAAGATACGATAACTTCAGATACACTTTGCGATGAAGATAATCCAGTTATTCTAGATAGAATTATTTTCCCTGAGCCAGTTATTCAACTTCGCATTGAACCGAAGACAAAGGCTGATCAAGAAAAAATGGGTATGGCTTTAAATAGACTTGCGCAAGAAGATCCTACTTTCAGAGTAAGTACTGACCAAGAAACAGGCGAGACCATCATTGCAGGTATGGGAGAATTACATTTGGAAATCATTGTGGACAGAATGAAACGTGAATTTACAGTTGAAGCAAATGTCGGTAAACCACAAGTGGCTTATCGTGAGACCATCAATGGTCATGCTGAGGCTGAAGGAAAATACATCAAGCAATCAGGTGGACGTGGAAACTACGGACATGTGAAGATCAAAGTTAAGCCAATGGAAGTTTTGACTAAAGAGGAATTGGAAGATTTGCCAAAAAATACAAAGAGATCTCTTGGTTATGAATTTGTAAACACAATCAAAGGAGGAGTAATTCCACAAGAATACATACCACCTTGCGAAAAGGGGTTCAAAGAAGGTTTGGATCGTGGAGTTTTGGCTGGATTTAAAATAGTAAATGTTTCAGTTGAACTTTGGGATGGTAGTTATCATGAAGTTGACTCAAACGAAATGGCTTTCAAAATCGCCGCAAGTATGGCTGTGCAAGACGCATGTCGCCGAGCAAATCCAGTAATTTTGGAGCCTATGATGAAAGTAGAAGTTGTTACTCCAGATAAATTCATGGGTGACGTCACAGGCAATCTTTCTTCAAAGAGAGCTTTGATTGAAGGTATGGAAGACAGAGGAATGAATAAAGTTATCAAAGCGATAGTGCCTCTTTCTGAAATGTTCGGCTATATGACAGGACTTCGTTCGATGACCGAAGGCCGCGCATCATTTACTATGGAATTCTTCCGTTACGATATGGTGCCTAATAACGTAGCTGAAACCATCATCGCTGCGAGGAAGTAATATTAAAAATATCCTTATTTTTAGGCATATTTTCACAAATTGCTTGACTTTTAAACTCATATGTGCTATACTCTGTTACAGAGTAAGGTACTTTGAAAATGCTTCTGTTGTGAGTATGGCGATACGAGGGTTTCTATAAAAACTTTCATTGAAATAAAGCGGAAACTAGACAATCGTCTAGGTTTTTGTGTTTTTGGGTAACTTAGTTTTAGCTAAAACGGTGGATTGTGTCTGTAGACGTCCGACGTCTCCAAAGAAAAGCTTTGTTTGGGGGCAGTAAATTGACTAGACATTTTTTTGAGTATTGTTATAATGCAAGCTATGAATGAAAGTATTCTAAATGCAAATAATTCTATCTTAGAACAATTAGCCCAAGCTCGTGAGAAAGCTGGGCAAGAAAAAGTAATTAAAGATCAAGAAAAAAGAGAAGCGTTGGAAGGTGTTACCCAATCTCGCCAGAGAGTCAACCAAGAGAAAGTAGAAAAAGAACGAGAAAGAAAAGAAGTGTTGGAAGTTGCCGCTAAAGAGGTTCTTGATATGGAAAAAGGTAATCAAGTTTTATCTGAGGCCGTTCAAAAAGATCCTAGATTTAGGGAAGCATATAAAAAGGAGCTTGCTTTAAAAGAAGTAGAGAGAGTTCGCAAAGATAAAGAATTAGAAGAAGCAATAAAGGCAGAGAAAATTTTTTCTAGAGAAGTTGAAGAAACGAGAAGATCTATGGGCACTAATCCAGATTATAATTTATTGAATAAAGCAAGCCTTGAACAGAGTCGATTACACAAAGAAGTATCAAATAAAAAAGAGGAAAGTCGTTTGGCAAAACAAGATTTATTAAAAACAAAAGATAGACATTTTGATGAAGAAAAAGCAATTAATATGGCGGATAGACCAATGGAGTTTGCTGTTAATCAGGTTATGGAGTCAAGAAAGATGGATGCTAAGGGAGAGATGAATGAGACAGTGCCTTTTTATGAAGGCGAATTAAAAAGAGCAGTTTTTGCTGAACAGCAAAAAAGAGAGAGACAAAAAGTAGAAGAAGTACTAGCCCGCGAAAAGGTTTTGAAAGGTTTTTCAAGTTAATTATTAGATTAAAGTACAAGTTTAAATATCAAAAAAGCCCCGCTCGGGCTTTTTTGATTGAGATGGTATAATATTCGTATGGAAGAATCATTTCATGCAATTCATTTGCCAGTAGAAAAAAAAAGAAAAGAAACAAGATGGTTTGATAGAAAGCGTGCTTGAGCATATTGCTGAATCTACTCAACATCTTGATCATCAGATAAACATTGTCATTGGAATCAGTGCAGCGACTTTCGTACTGACTTCTTCAATGTTTGAGAAAGAGAGTGATAATTTGGCATTATTTTTAATAATGGTTTTTGCCGGCGCTTCAGCACTTGTCGGATTGCTCGCTGTGCATCCACCGAGATATATGCGCAAGCGTGGTCAGCCAGAGAGTTTATTGTATAGAAAAAAGATTGAAAGTTTTGATTCTCCAAAAGAATATGAAAAGGCAGCCGCAGAAGCAATGGAAAGTCCTGAAAAAACTCGTGAACAATACTCTATTGAGGTTTATAATTTATGCAAATATTATTATCGTCCAAAACGTAAGCTTTTTCACATATCTCGTAAGCTTTTATTCATTGGTATTTTCTTAAGTCTTTTTATCTTTATAATTCATTTTATTATTGAAAAGATAGGTTAATTATAGATTTGACATTTTTTTTCAATTTGCTACTATCTTAATAACTGCATGTTTAGGCAGTTTTTGTTTTAATTTAATATTATAAGTTTAATTTAAGTTAGTAACCAAGCCTCAGCAACTGGCTCCTGTATGTTGAGTTTTAGTTATTAATAATCCGTCAGTTGGCGGAAAAAAATATGGCTGAAGAATTTAAAAGAGACAGGCCACACGTAAATGTTGGCACCATCGGTCACGTCGACCATGGTAAGACTACTTTAACAGCTGCAATCCTCCATGTTTTAAATATGGCAGGAAAGACTGTGCGTCTACGAGGTGTTGATCAAATCGACAATGCTCCAGAAGAAAGAGCTCGTGGAATCACTATTAACATTTCTCACAATGAGTACTCAACAGATGCTCGTCACTATGCGCACATTGATGCTCCAGGACACGCTGATTATATAAAGAACATGATTACAGGAGCAGCGCAAATGGATGGTGCTATTTTGGTTGTTGCTGCTACTGATGGTGCTATGCCTCAGACTCGTGAACACGTTCTTCTTGCAAAACAAGTTGGTGTTCCAAAGATTATTGTTTTCTTGAACAAATGCGATATGGTTGATGATAAAGAAATGATTGACTTAGTCGAAGAGGAAATACGCGAACTTCTAACCAAGCAAGGTTTTGATGGTGTAGGTGCTCCGGTTATTCGTGGTTCAGCTTTGAAAGCTCTTGAATCCAAGTCTGTTGATGATGAATGGGCAAAGAAAGTTCTAGAACTTGCAAATGCTCTTGATACATATATTCCAGTCCCAATTCGAGATATCAGTAAGCCTTTCCTTATGCCTGTTGAAGACATATTCTCAATCGAAGGCCGTGGTACAGTTGTTACTGGTAAAATAGAAAGAGGTGTGATCAAGCTTGATGAAGACGTAGAAATCGTTGGAATCAAACCCACTCAAAAATCAACCGTTACAGGTATTGAAATGTTTAACAAGAACCTAAAAGAAGGTATGGCTGGCGACAATGCTGGTATTCTTCTTCGTGGTTTGAAGAAAGAAGATATAACTCGTGGACAAGTCCTTTGCAAGCCAGGTACAACTACTCCACATGACAATTTCACTGCTGAAATATACGTTCTAAAGAAAGAAGAAGGTGGACGTCACACTCCATTCTTCAAGGGTTATAAGCCTCAATTCTACATCAGAACTACAGATGTTACAGGTGATGTTACTCTAGCAGAAGGAACAGAAATGGTTATGCCTGGAGATACAGTAAAAATTACAGTTAAATTAGTTACCCCAGTTGCCCTAGAAGAATCACAAAGATTTGCTATCCGTGAAGGAGGCAAGACTGTCGGAGCTGGTGTGGTTACAAAGATATTAGGGTAATAAAGTTATAAGTTTATAAAAGTTCCATGACAACAACAGAGACAAAAATAAAAAAGCCAAAGGTGGTAAAAGTTCCAACAGATGAAACAGTTGTGGCAGATGCAGATGTTGCGACCCAAGTTCCTAAGTCAAAAGTCTCTAGGATTTCTATAAAAAAAGATAAACTTGCCTTAAAAGAAGGTGTAGATGGTAAGGTAATACTTCGAATACGAGTACGAGCTTATGAAAGCAAGATTCTTGACAGTTCCGTTAAACAAATT
>JBAWYA010000005.1:0-14957 GCA_037143815.1 bacterium
GTTCCAATGGATTTTAATTTTTTAAATAAAAAAGGCCTATTAAATAAGGGCAAGAAGTCAAAAGGAGAAGGGGGAAATTTTGGAGGTAGTATTGCTAGTGTGATATTCGTTTTTATGCTTTTTACAGCGATATATTTAATCGTGTCTCCTAGCGCAAAAGCTATTCCAGAAATTCCAATTTCCGATTTAGCTAAAAGTGTTTCAGCTGGAGAAGTAAAAAAGATTTTAGTTGAAGGAGAAAAACTCACTATTACTTATCAAAATGATGAAATAAAAACTTCTAAAAAAGAAGTCGGTTCGGCTCTTTCGCAAACACTTTTTAATTATGGTGTGAAGAGTGATGCACTTGCAAAAACAGGAATAGAGATAAAAGAAGAAAGTGGATTTATGTTTTTACTTCTAAATATTTTGCCATTTTTATTACCAATAATTTTTATTTTGCTTTTATTTTGGTATTTATCTAGACAGGTTAAAGGCGCTGGCATGCAAGCACTTTCTTTTGGTCAATCCAAAGCGCGTATTACAGATCCGAATGATAAAAATAATAGAGTTACATTTAAAGATGTGGCTGGGTGTAAGGAAGCGAAAGAAGAATTAAAAGAAATTGTAGATTTTTTGAAAAGTCCAAAAAAGTTTTTGGATATTGGAGCTAGAATTCCTAAGGGAGTTATTTTGACTGGTGCTCCGGGTACAGGGAAGACATTACTTGCCAGAGCAGTAGCGGGGGAGGCTGGTGTTCCATTTTTTCATTTATCTGGAAGTGAGTTTGTGGAAATGTTTGTTGGTGTCGGTGCTTCTCGTGTGCGAGATCTTTTTAAGATGGCTAAAAAAGCCGCTCCTGCAATTATTTTTGTTGATGAGATAGATGCCATTGGACGAACTCGTGGAGGGGGATTTGGTGGAGGAAATGATGAACGTGAACAAACTTTAAACCAGATATTAGTTGAAATGGATGGTTTTGAGCCGAATGATAAAGTTATTGTGATGGCAGCGACAAATAGGCCAGATGTTTTAGACCCTGCGCTTGTTCGCCCAGGTCGTTTTGACAGAAAAGTTATTTTAGATTTACCTGATCGTGCTGATAGAGAAGAAATACTTAACATTCACGCCATGAAGAAGCCTTTAGCGGAAGATATTAATTTGAAATTAATTGCAGAACGTACTCCCGGATTTTCTGGTGCTGATTTGTATTCATTAATGAATGAAGGAGCAATATTGGCCGCTAGGGAGAATCGTAAAAAAGTTTTCCAATTTGATTTAATTCGAGCTATTGAAAAAGTTATGCTCGGGCCTGAACGCAAAAGTCATTTGCTTTCTAAGAAAGAAAAAGAAATTACCGCTTATCACGAAGCTGGTCATGCTCTCGTTTCTTCAGTTTTGCCTTTTGCTGATCCAGTACACAAAGTTTCCATTATCGCTCGTGGCAATGCTGGAGGTTACACTTTAAAATTACCATTAGAGGAGCGTCGCTTGCAATCTAAAAAAGAATTCATAGATGATATAGCAATGTCTCTCGGGGGATATGTAGCCGAGCAGATGATCTTTGGAGATATTACGACTGGTCCTTCTTCTGATTTGCAGGTAGCGACAAATCTTGCTCGTGCCATGGTTACACGTTGGGGTATGTCTGATGTTATTGGACCTATTGCTTTAGTGGGTGCAGGTGGTAGACCTCAATATGGTGAAAATACAGATCAAGAATATTCTGAAACAGTTTCTACAAAGGTTGATGCAGAAGTTTCAAGAATAATAAATGATGGATTGAAGTCAGCTGGAAAAGTGTTGAGTGAGAACAGAAAAGCATTTGATGCGATAGCGAATAAACTCATTGAAGTTGAGACTTTAGAGCAAGAAGATTATGAGAAAATACTTACTGCACATGGGATAGTTCTAAAAAAGAAAGAATTGATTGTAAATCCCGCTCCTTCCGCAACTATTTAGTTTTCCCAGTTATCTTTGCGTAAATCGTCTTAATTTTGTAGTATTAAATATACCAACAGGAAAGATATTCCGTCCTTAGCTCAGTTGGTTAGAGCATCGAGCTTATACCTCGAGGGTCCCACGTTCGAATCGTGGAGGACGGACAACATTATGAATAAAAATATTAGTTTTAATAATTGTCCTTTAGGTTTGTATACAAAAGATCGAATAGATCAAGACTGGAACAATCCATCTCGAATTATGGGTGTTGGAAGTGGCCGATGTAATATAGTCGAAGATCCAATCAATAAATCGCGTCATGTGTTAGAGATTAAATATCCCAAAGGAAAAACTGGTCAAGAGGAAGATGGTGGAGGTGCACAGTGGAGACTTAAGTTTGGTGAATCATTCTTAAGGCGTATTGTTGAATATCAAGTTATGTTTCCTATAGGGTTTGATTTTGTGAAGGGTGGTAAGTTGCCAGGTTTGTTTAGAGCTAAGGGCGCTACTTTCGGAATTGATAACTTTAATTTTACAACTTTTTTTGGTGGTAATATGCCGGATTGGGCATCTACAAAAGATGAAACTGCTTATTTTACCGATTTTAAATTTGAATTTTATTCAAAATGAAACTCTCCGGCTTTTTGGTGAACTTTTTGTTTTAATAGGGGATATTTAACAAGTTCAGGATCTTCTGTGATTAGGGTAGTTGCCTCTACACGAGCAGCTTCCACCATTTTTATATTTTTAATTGCTTCCATTCCTAGGTCTGTGATGCCCCATTGTTTAGTTCCTCCTAGCTCACCTGCGCCACGAAGGGTGAGATCTAATTCTGCTAATTCAAAACCATTTTATTCTTCTGTTTTATGAATGTCAAGGTTGCCGACACCTATGTTGACTTCTTTATCACAAAAGTATATACTATGGGTATTATGATTACAAAATATGCAAAGTTTATAAAGGAAGCCCGATTGAAAAAGAAGCTGTCTCAAGCTGATTTAGCTTTAAAATTAGGCATTTCTAGGCCTTCATATATTGCAATAGAGCAAGGTAAAAGAGAGCTGACAATGGGAGAATTTGAAAAACTTTCTAGTGTTTTGAATGTGTCTTTTGAAGAGGTAGAAGCTGGAGAATCTCCAAACTATGAGAAGTACAAGCAAATGATCTTGTTTTTTTTAAGGCAAGGTGGAACAATCACAAAGACTAAACTAGCGAAGCTTTTATATTTTGCTGATTTTGGTTGGTTCTATTCACATTTGCAAAGCATGAGTGGTATGCAGTATCGCAAGATAAAATACGGTCCCGTGACTGATTCGTATTTTAGAATCATTGATGAGATGTTTGATAAAGGAGAAATACAAATAGAAAATAGGGAAGATGGAGCGATGCTTATTTCGCAGACACGAAGTGGTGCGAAGATTGAATTGGCTGGGATAAATAAAGAAGAAGAAAAACTTATTAAAAACATAGGAGAAAAGTGGAAAGGTAAAAAGACTACTGAAATAGTGGATTTTACGCATAAACAATTTCCATATCTGTATGCACAAGAGAACGAAATTGTATCTTACGAACTTTTTACCCAAGAAAATCCGGATGAAATCTATTAACTATGAAGTAACATTTGAGTCTTTTACTGAAAGGCACTTTATAAGGACTTTTGCAAAAAAGTATAAGGGTGCTTGGGATATTACACAAAGAATCATTACAGAAGAATTTAGACAAATAGATCTATTGTTTTTGAAAAATACAGCGGAGTATATTACTGACAAAAAAGCAGATATTGTAATTTGCAAAACCGAGTTCAAAATTGCTGGGACAGAAGAATCTCGTCATGGTTCGGGTAATAGATGTATTGTTGCTATTCATAAAAACATTAACAGAGTTTGTGTCCTACTTGTTTATCATAAAAATGACATGGGTGGAGGTAGTGAAACAGGGAATTGGAAAAATTTAGTTAAAGAAAATTATCCAGAATATTCTAAAATTGTATAAGTTTTATTCAAAATGAAATTCTCCAACTTTTTGGTGAACTTTTTGTTTTAATAGGGGATATTTAACAAGTTCAGGATCTTCTGTGATTAGGGTAGTTGCCTCTACACGAGCAGCTTCCACCATTTTTATATTTTTAATTGCTTCCATTCCTAGGTCTGTGATGCCCCATTGTTTAGTTCCTCCTAGCTCACCTGCGCCACGAAGGGTGAGATCTAATTCTGCTAATTCAAAACCATTTTTTGCAGTTTTTAATGCTTTCAATCTGGCTATTGTCTTTACACTTTTTGCTTCTGCAAATATAAAACAATAAGCTTGATCGGAGCTTCTGATTACTCTTCCACGCAGTTGGTGTAATTGTGCTAAACCGAAACGCTCCGCTCCTTCTATTATTATAACTGTAGCGTTTGGAACATTTACCCCTACTTCAATCACAGAGGTCGCGCAAAGGATATGGATTTTTCCGTCGGTGAATTCTTGCATCACTTTTTCTTTTTCTTCTTTTGTCATTTTACTGTGAAGTACTCCTATTTCGTATTCTTGGAAGATTTCTTTTTTTAATCTTTTTGCTTCTTCTACGGCTGATTTTACATTAAGTGCTGATTCTTTTTCAGGATCGGGCTCAAATATTCTTGGGCAAATTACATAAAGCTGTCTGCCTTTTTTTAATTCCTGTTTTATTTGTTCGTAAGTTTGTTCACGTTTATTGGGTGTGATAATTTCTGTAATTATTTGTTTTCTTCCAGCAGGCATTTCATCAAGCAGAGATAAATCAAGATCGCCATAAATAGTGAGGGCAAGTGTTCGGGGGATTGGGGTAGCTGTCATTGAAAGCAAGTGTGGGGCGATGCCGTCTTTTCTTACTAACTTTCTTCTTTGCGCTGTGCCGAATCTATGCTGTTCGTCTATGACGACTAATGCCAAATTTTTAAATTTAACGGATTTTTGTATTAAAGCATGAGTACCTATCAAGATTGGTATTTCTCCATTTGCTGTCCATTTTAAGAGTTGTGTGCGAGAAATTGTCGTCCAATCATTCGGGTCTGATTTTGATGGAAATTTTCGGCAACCAGATCCAGTAATCAATCCGATATTTATGGGTAAACTTTCCCCGACGTCACGTCGGGGTGCAAAATATTTTATAAAAGATTCAAAATGTTGAGTTGCCAATATTTCTGTTGGTGCCATATATGCCACTTGTAAATTGCCGAAGCTTTGGAGTTTACCTTGAGCAAAGTCGAAAGGTCTATTATTTACAACCACATAGCTTGCTGTGGCAGCTACTGCTGTTTTGCCAGAGCCGACGTCGCCTTCTAATAGTCTAGACATCGGAAAAGTCTTTGCTAGGTCATTTAATATTGTTTCTATTGATTTTGTTTGTGAATTGGTTGGTTTAAAAGGAAAAGTTTTCAAGAAATCTTCCATATCTTTTTTTTCTGTTTTTACTTGGAATGATTTATTTTTTCTGTATTCAAATTTGTCATGTTGACGTTCTAGTTGAATACAAAAAACTTCTTCAAAAGCGAATCTTTTGCGGGCAGATTCTGCATCTTTAGAATTTTTTGGTTTATGAATCCAGATGAGGGCTGTTTTGAGTGTTGGTAGATTGTACTTTTTTAAAATATATTCTGGGATATAGTCTGATATATTATCTAATGTTTTTTCCCGTAATATTTTTTCTATTGCATGATAGAACCACTTTGAAGTTATTCCACGAGTTTCGGCATAGATGGGATATGAGAATCCATCATTTTCTATTTTATTTTGAGAAACAGATTCGTTCTTTGTGGAGAAAAGTGTGTCATGTGAATCTATCGGCATATAAGGCAACTTTTCAAATTCTGGATTGGCTAAGTAAGTTCCATTTTTACTTTGAGTTACTTTACCTGTAAGTTTTACACTTTCACCTTCGTGAATCATTTTGGCTAGATAGGCTTGATTGAACCAGATTATTTTTATTTTGCCAGATAAATCTTCAATCACACCTTCTGCCATGGGTATTTTTGAGCGGAACCCCTTTTTGGTTTTTAAATTAGATATTTTTCCATATACTGTCGCCATATCTCCGGCTGTCAAATCTGCAATTCTTTTTACTTCGCTTATATCACTATATCTGACAGGGAAGTGAAAGAGCATATCTGACACTGAAAAAAGCTTGAGCTTATTTAATGCCTTTTTTTGGTTTATATCTAGGCGAAATTTCTCTTCTAACTTGTCGTGCAATTGCATATTTTAATTATATAACTAAATGCAATATATATGCTATAAAACAACAGATGGTGTTTTTTATAATTATGGTTTTCAAAAGTATTTTGTTATATTTATAGTATATGGAAAAATTTGGCAGGTCAAAATCAATAGAAGATCAGAAAAAACAGATGTTAGCTGTTGAACAAAAAGTAGGTGCTAAAATTATACCTAATGATGGTGAACTATTTTTGCCTGAAAAGTTGGTTAAAAAGTATCCAGAACGTTATAGAAATTTTATAGAAATTGTCCGAGGTTTAAAAAATCCTAAATATGCGAGTGAAAAAATTCAAGATGCTGTTAAGCGACTTAAGATTCTTGATAATTTAGAAAAATATATTTTTACTGCAGAAGATGGTGGTGATAAAACTCTTCTTCCAAGACAACTTGAAACAGTTACGTGCATAGCAGGATTTTTAGAAAAGGGGTACACGGAAGGTAATGTTACTCTTCCGACAGGTATTGGTAAAACAGTTATTTTTAGTAAATTTATTGAAGCAGTTATAAAAAATAATACTGCCCGGGTGCTTGTCGTTGGTCCAACAAAAATTATTCTTCATCAAAATAAATGGAAGATGGATGCTTTCGGAGAAATAGAGGCTGGAGCATATTATGGTAACGAAAAAGATCTTTCAAAACAAGTTACTGTCACTACATATGCTTCTCTTCGCAATGGGATAGAGCGTAAAGATATTGATCCAAAGAAATTTGATGTGATTATTCTTGACGAAGCTCATCGGGCTTTAGGAACAGAAACTGTTGAAGCGATTGAAGCTTTTTCTGAACAAGTTATAAAAATTGGGTTTACTGCGACACCAGAGTTTCATGAGGAGAAATCAGTGGCGGATATCCTGCCGGTCACTATTGATGAAATGAGTTTACGTGAAGGGATTGAGGGAGAATTACTTGCTGGACTTAAAGTTTTTATGGTTTCAACAAAAAAAGATGCATCTTTACTTAAAAGATCTGGTAAAGATTATGAAGATGTGGCGCTTGAGAAAATTGTGAATACTGTAGATCGCAATAGATTAGTTGTGAGAGTATATAAAGAAAATAAGCATTTTAATGGCAAATTAGCAGTTGTTTTTTGTGCTAGCAAGCAACATGCAAAAGATATGACAAAGATTTTTCAGGAAGAAGGTATTTCAGCCGCTTTTATTGATGGTGATATGGGAGATATCGAACGAGAAAATCTTCTGCTAAAATTCAAGCATGGTGAAATAAAAGTACTTTGCAATACAAGAGTTTTGGTTGAGGGATTTGATGAAACTGAGGCAGAAGTTTGTATTAATGCTGTACCCACAATGTCAAAAGTTGTTGCAGAGCAACGCGGTGGAAGAGTGTTGAGACGAAGTAGGGTAAAAAATAATAAAATTGGTAATATTATTGAAATTGTTGATGAATTTGGTAAAAGTGCAAATACTCCAGTCCTTTTTTCTGAAGTTGCTGGCGCAGCTGAAATTTTTCCTAAAGATAAGAAAGAAATAGAAAAAACTAATGAAGAAACAAAAGGTAAAAATATACCAAAAGAACAAAGAGATGTTGAAGTGACAGCTGATGTTGTAAGTGATCCAGATCTTATTATGCGACTTACAAATCAAAATGCTCGTCAACGTTTTGATAAAGAATTTAAATATGCACCAATTGGTTGGACTCATTCTCGTAGACTTGCGCACGAACTTAACGTCAAGGAAAAAGAAGTTCGTTTATTTGCAGAGCAACAAAAAGAAAATCGGCCAGATTTATTTAAACGTTATCTTACTTCGACTGATATTTTAACTACTCATTATCACCCGGAACTTTCCCATGAAATTAGGAGGCATTATATGCCAGAACTGTATTCTATGATGACCCCAAAAGAATACGCTGAAAAGTTTGTTTTGGAAGAAAAGAGAGCCAGTGAATTATTGGCTTCAGCTGAAGATGTTGCTACCAAAGACGCCTTACATTTTGATGGGGAGTCATATTATTCTAAAGAAGAATATAGTGGAATAATCAGTGCAGAAGAAAGATTAGCTAGAAATGCACAGGGGAAAGAAGCGGAAGAAGCTGAAAACAGATATTGGCAAGATGATGATAGGACAGAAGCAGAAAAAGAGAGTGAATACTGGGCAGTATTTTCTAGAGGAGAGATTGAAGATCTTTATTCTGAAGAGGTGTCTTTTGGATATGGTGAAATTGAACATCCTAAAAAAATTCCCTTTCTTGAAGAAATGCATACTCATAGACAGGGGGAGGAATCTTTATCAGAAAAACAAATTGAGATAATTTATGCTGTTTTAAGTTCCATTCCTAAACGTTTAAGGATGGTTATAACTGAGCGTTTTTTTGAAGGTAAAACATTAAAAGAAGTAGGACAAGAAATGCGAGTTAGCGTTCAAAGGGTAAGGGGTATGGAGACGGAAGGATTAAGAATATTACGTCATCCTACTCGAGCTAGAATATTACAGAGTTTATTTAATACAGGAGAAGATATAGATTCAGAAATTATTGGGGGTGTGCCTCAACAAGAAATTTTTACTGCTGAGAGTATGCCAATGAAAGATTTAATTGTAAAATTTAATAATTTTTCTAGTCTTCTTGAGAAGAAAAAGAGTGGGCAATATGTAATGCTTCCTTCTGAAGAAGAGAATGTGAATCTTTTTGAAAAAGCATTTAGTTCATTACATACAAGTGACCAAATCGCAATTAAAAAATTCGCAAAAGCAGGTTTGCCAGATAATATTCCTCTATCTGCTGAAGAGGAAGAACAGGCGAAATTTGTTTTTAATTTGCTTACTTTTCGTTTGATACTTAATCAGTCTAATGTTGGACTTGGAGGTAAAGTTTCTTCGGATGGAAAGATGGTGGATATATATGGAATTACTGGTATTACTGGAGAATCTATAGGATCAACTCTTCAATTAAATTTTATTGAAAAAAAAATACGTAAACTTGAGAATAATAGATATTGGCTAAGTGATTCTTCCTATCGTAAAGAATTAAGCCTTCTTAAAAAACACAGAAGAGTATTAGTTAATAGGATTAAAGAGCTTGTCACATATCGAAAGAAGTATAAGGAGCATTTTACTTAATTTTTTATTATATGAGTAGTATGATATTATATATACTATGAATTCTTTAATACAATCACAAGTTTTCTTTTTTATTTCTTCAATTGGGTTTATTATTTTAGCGGTCTTGGTCGGGATACTTTTATTCTATCTTATTCGTGTCAGTCGCACTTTTTCGCGTATTATTGAAAAAGCGGAGGAAGATATAAATAGCATAGGTGACACCACCAAAGAAATATTAGCAGAGATAAGAGAGAATAATTTATTTCAGTTTCTTGCGAATTTCTTTAAGAAGAAAAAAAAGTCTAAAAAGACTAAAGGTGAATTTAATAATTAATAGTTTAATAAAAATATGAAAAATATGAAAAAAAATAGTAAAATGTCTGTAGGTAAAAAGGTGGTAATCGGTGCAGGCTTGGCCGCCGTTGGTGCAGGAGCTTATTATTTATTAGGTCCAGATGCGAAAGTTCATCAAAAGAAAGCAGTAGCTCTTTTGGCTAAGATGAAAAAAGAGGTTCAAAGTGAAGTAAAAAAAGTAAAAGATGTGTCTGTCCCTTTATATCACAAGACGGTAGATGCTGTCTCAGAAAATTATGCAAAACAATATAAAGTTTATGAAAAAGATATAAAAACCCTAGCAAAGAAATTAAAAAGTGAGTGGAAAAGTGTTAAATAAAAATACATTTTCTTTTCTGAGAAAAACAAATAGGCCGCCGACTTTGATAGTCGGCGGCCATTGTTAAACGATTAAGCCCCTTTTTCCATTTTAGGGTCTTGTTACCTTGAAAAAACATTGTGGTTCTTCTAGCGTAAGAATATGCAACATATTTTCGCTTGAAGAGATGACATCTGTGATAAACCACTCGGTTAAATCACGGGAGAATTTTACCTTTGTTATGTCAGAGACAAGCTCGCTGATTGTTATGGTCGCTTCGCCTGACGCTACGCGGGAAAACGCAAGTATTGAAAGGTGAGAGTTTGTTCCGGGTGTCGGAATCGTTGCGACAAACGAAGATCCGACGCGATGGAGAGAATTTCCATCACCATTTCCTCCTGTTAAAGACGAATAAGTTATCGTGTCCACCGCGACTTTGTCGTGGTCGCGAAGTGCGATCGTCTCGCCGACGTTTGATAGTTCGAAACTCGATTCGAAAAGATTCCCATTGAAGTCGGGATGATTGGTAGAAAATCCGAGTGCGTCGGAGCAAATTATCGCGACTCCTCCAGCAGGAATTGTGTCAGAACCTCCAACCGATCTGATTCTGTGATTGACTCCGCCTTCAAACATAAACCAGTTCGTAAGCGGAAGCGGTGTTGTGCTCGCATTCACAATCTCTATCCATTCCTTGCCAGTGTCATTCCCTGGCAGATCGTACATAATTTCTGATATGAATGGACTTGCATTTGTGTTGTTTCCCGCGACGCAAAAAAGCGTGCAGATAAGGACATAAATGTTTTTCATAAACTGTTTTCTATCTTTACTGTTTTCTTTTACTAATGAACAATTCTACTTTAGTCGGCGCACATAAAATGCACGTCGACTGTTTAGCAATTTTGTCATAAATTTCAAGGATGTAGAAGGGGATAACTTTTTTTGGGCGGATTTTGTTACGCTATTATAGATATTCATATCACTATTTTGTAATGAAAACAACGAAAGCGTATAATTGTTAACATATGAAAAAATATAAAAATGTTTTGCTGTCTTTAGGGGCTTATGCGTTGGCTACGTTAGTTTATGTTATATCGTCTCATTTTGTATCAATTTCGCCCAATTCACCAAATTGGACTGGTCTTGTTTTGTTTGTAATAATGATTATTATAGGACTTTTCTTCGGTTGGAAAAACATGAAATCCGAAAAGCCACTTCTTCTCGGAAATATAATTTTTTTAATTGTAATAATTATGTTATTTGCGTTTATACTTTTTTATGCAGTTCTTTCAGGTTGGAGAGGTTAAAAGGTAATTTAAACTACCTACTGACAGTTTTCGTTCCCGAAAAGATACAGGGGCAAAACATAAAAAGGTTTAGTATTAGTGATTCGATTATATTTATAAAACTCAACATTAACAAAACAAACTGGTGATTTAGAAAGATCTAATTGGGCAGTAAAGTTAATGAATGTATCTTTAAGGCCAGCACAACCCTTTTCAGAACTATTGCAAGTCGCAACGACACTAGCAATACCAATTTTTTGATTATCGAGCGTATAAAATGCATTAATTGGGAATTCGCCTCCTAACCCAAAAACATTTCTCGCTTTACCTGTGATGATTATTGGTTGCGTGAGATTAACTCGGTCATTAGGTTTTGGTGAAGTAATAGTAATTAACTGCTCGCCAGAAATGGTAAAGAAGTCGTTGCTTTGCCCGACCAATGGGCGTCCGCCAGCCGGATAAACTTCAATCTTGTATTTATTATCTGGACTTTCTGAGGTCACTGTCCACTTGTAACTACCAGTTGAGGAGGTGGGAACATTAGAAGCAATAATTTTAGCGGAGGCTTGATTACTTGGCTTTGTGGCTTGGAGGGCGATAGTCAGCGGTTCTTTACCAGAATAATTTGTCCAGCGCACATCATATGTTTTGCCAACTTCTAACTTTTCGCCACCTTTTGGAGAGGTTACTTGAATTCTATCCTTTTCAGCGACAGTGCTTGCTCCCTGTCCGGGAACATAACTGGTGCCTTGTCCTTGGCTCGGTTCGTTTGGAGTATTGGTTTCGGAATTCTGTTGTGACGGAGTAGGCGTTGCTGATTTTTTAGAAAATACAAAATATCCACCAATAGCGACAATGGCAATAATAACTACGACTAAAGCAATATTTGCAAAACCTTTTTGTGAATTTTTCATGCTTATATAATATACTTATTTTAATAATTTGTCACTTTGAGTCTTTCTAATCAAAGATATTTACTAGATTATAACTTTTGGCGGGAATGCTCTAACCCAGAATTTGCGGGGGCTGTGGTTCGCAGTTGGAACCAGTTTATTGAGTAATAAGGATATTTTAGCACATTCCAAAATATCTAGCCTAGATTAATAGCTTTATTAAGAATATACTCCGTTAATGGAAAATAAGAATTGCATTTTCTGTCTTGAAAAGGCAGATACAAAAGAACATATACCAGCCAAGCAACTTTTTAAGGGAATTTCTGATAAAGATTTAATAACTGTTCCAAGCTGTAAAAAATGTAATAGTGGATTTCAAAAAGATGAAGATTTTTTCAGACAGTTTTGGGCTTCATTTTTTATGGGGCGGTCTAAAGAAGCAAAACAACTTATGGAAAATGAGATTACTCGTTCAATCAAAAGGAGACCTGCGTTGGGTTGGCAGATGTTCAAACAAATGAAGCCAGTCAACCGCCTTTCAGAAGCTGGAGAACATCTGGGAAAAGCGACACTCATCAACATAACTGAATCTGATCGTACAAGAATTAATCGGGTTGTAGATAAAATAATTCAAGGTTTATTCTTTAAAGAATTCAAAAAAATTGTGCCAAAAGATTGGTCAATTACTATTCATTGGATTACTCCCAACATGGAAAAAGAACAGAAACTTCAAGAAATGACAAAGACAATGGCATGCAAAGTAGTTAAAGAAGACACCTTTGCTTACTGGTTTAATTTTGTTCCTGATACTTATCAGTCAGTGTGGATTTTAGATTTCTTTCGCATTCCTTTGTTTTATGTTTTTGTTCGTGAAACTACAAAAATTTCTAACAAATAATTAATTTGCCCCTTGAGAATTTAGATAGCTTAAAAAATTATTGAAATCTAAGACTCTAGCTAAAGATTCAAGTTGTCCTGCCTCAACAAAAGACGGTATACCTAAATAACAATTATCTTTGACGAGAATGGCGGCACCACCAGAGTTTCCATGGTCTACCTTTGCAGAAGTTATGTAGTAGCCATTTTCATAACCAGATATTATTCCCTCGGTGGCGGTAATATCTGTAGCTGAACCAATCCCCGGGTAACCAAGAATTACGATTTGTTCTCCCACAGAAGCTCTAGTTTTACAATAATTTGGAACACTAGATATTGAATTTAAGTAAGACGATGGATTTCTGATAAAGAGTTCTCCGACATCCCAAACAGGATCAGTATTAATATCGTCAAAAAAATTAGTCTTGGTATTTACGGTTACAGTGTAATTATCAGTAGTGCCTGGAAAAGTTGCCCTGCATGAATAAGGTGCTTGACCTTGATATGTAAGGACATGTTTATTTGTAAAGACTAAAGTGCTTATAGGGTTTCTAAAAAGAAGTCCAGAACCCCAAGCATCCATTACTAATTGACCGCTTGCTGAATACCACCAACATTCAACGCGAGAGATTTGTGGTCGCCACTGACTTATTATTGAAGGCAAATCAGGTTCCGATTTTGCAGGAACTTCTTTGATAATAGTTTGTGTATTAGTAACTGTTTTTGGCTTAGTATTTTTTAAACTATCAACTTCTTTTTTGAGATTATCTATTTCATCCTGTTGAGGATTGCTAGGCGTTATTTGAGGTGTTTGATCTTGGTTATTACTATTGTTTGAATTTTTACCAAACACAAGATAACCGCCTAGACCAACCAAGGCGACCAGAAGAATTATAACGACAGGGTTATTAAAATGATTTTGTTGATTTTTTGTTTCCATAGATTACTCTTATATGCTATCAAAAATTGTCTTTAAATCATAGCTTTTTGCTACAGGCACACGAACGAGCTTTATACTTACTCTTTCTAGTATAGAACCCACAAAATCGTCTCTAACTTCTCTTGGTGGTAGCATATGCGAACTATCGTCTAACTCAATCGCCATGTATGGCGTAAAATATTCTTTATTAAACAAAACAAAGTCCACAGACTTGCGATCAATTTTATTAAAATATTTCCTTTTAAAGTGTTCGTAGTGATTCACTTCTACAATTTTTGAAAGCTGAACTTGGGGAACAATATAGTATTTATCTTTTACGGTTTCTTGTAACGCCTTGAAAAATTCATGTTCTGCTTTAGACATTAAATAGTTTCTTTTCACATAATGCTTGTAGTCGTCTGACTGGTCGCCGATTTCTGTTTTATTTCCGCTCTGCCTTTTAAGAAAGGTAAAAACTATAAATAATCCAATGATTGCAAGTAAAATAAATATAAACATATGTGCTAACTATAGTATGTAGAATCAAAGTTAGCAAGTGGCTATTCTTTAAGTATGGCTATCAATAAAACGATACTTATACAGTTTGGCAAAAAGGTGCGAGAAGAAAGAATGAAAAAAGGTATCTCACAGGAACGCTTGGGCGAACTGGCGAAAGTACACCGCACCTATATCGGTATGATTGAACGTGCAGAAAAAAACATCACGTTAACCAATATGGAAAAAATCGCTCGTGCCTTAGGTAAAAAAGTAAACGAACTTATCAATTTTTAATAACCCATGAAAGATATTTTAGATGTTCTAAACATTCGCTACCAAGCTGTGCTAGAAAGCAGTTCGGATTCTTTGTTTTACCGAAATGTTCACACTTATGTTGATTGGATTAAAAAGAATCCCAAGCTTAATGCAGTAGTTGAAGACAGTGCTACTGAATACAGGAATAAGCATGGTGCTATTTGGGACGGTAGAACTGGTGGAGAAGAAGACGGCAAAGAAAGAAGTAGACAAACATATAAGCTTGAGAAATTTTCCTTATATGCTTCTAATTTTGTTGATTTAGAAATGTTAATTTATTTTCCACTAGAAATTTACATGACTAGTGAT
>JBAWYA010000006.1:0-14318 GCA_037143815.1 bacterium
AGTTTTTTCAAAAAATCGGCTCTAACCCTGAAATCAAAGACAAAACGCTTTCATGCAATTGGGGGAAACTTTTTGAATTCACGGCGCATGCAAAGGCGGATTTCATTTCGGGCAGAGAGCCGTCCGCTTCGCGGACGGCGACCCTTTCTTCATTTTCCGCCGATGTTTCTTTGGGTGGACCCAAGCGGGCTCGAACCGCTTACCTCCTCATTGCAAATGAGGCGCTCTACCAGATGAGCTATGGGCCCAACTATTTTCTTTTTAAGAACCTTTATATCCTTATTGTTGCTTTCACTAAGCGCTACAGATGAACTATGGGCCTAATTGTGGAACTTAGGCTACTTACTCAGACAAACCTCAAACATAGGACTTATTCTATCTTATTTTATCCAAAATGCAAATTTTTGCAGTTTTTTGGTTGTTTTTTCCCCAGTTTCTGATACTATGTAAAAAGTTCTTTATAGATTAAATACATTCCGGGGTAGCTCAGCGGTAGAGCGGTCGCCTGTTAAGCGATTGGTCGTAGGTTCGATCCCTACCCCCGGAGCCATATGGGATGAGCAGAGCCAAAAGCTCTGCTTTTCTCTTTATCCACGGGCTTTTTTAGCGGTTCGAATGTTGTATTTTCGTCTGTATTTTCTCCCAACATCTGTGATACTCGTTCAAATACCATTTTGAAAGCTTTCTGGTATGAAATCTCAACTTTCTTGCCATTTATTATGGGGTTCGAAAATAAAAGAGACAAAAGTTGTTTCTTGTCGTCGACCATCTCAATCGTACTTCGGTTCAAATAAATTCTCCTTGCCTCTTTGGCCATTTGTAAAAAGGTTGACCCCATATCGTAATACTTGAGGTTAGCATTTTTGTGCTTATTTAGTCCGTCCAGTACTTCCTCTTGTTCAATTTTGTATTGCTGGTACTTTTTCTGGTAGAAGTCCTCACTGATCTTGCCGTCGATCTTGTCATCGTATATTTTGTCTAACCTCTGCGTGGCGACTTGGTAGCGTCGCTCGAGCTCACCAGTGGCCTTTTGCCTGAATTCTATTTCCTCGCCATGGCTTTCTTTAAGAGCCTCTTGGACCCAAGTCAGCATATTTTCTATAACTTCATCGTGTTTTGAGCTTAAGTGCTCAATATTTTCCATTACTTGCTGGTCGATGTTCTCTTGTTTGACCCATTCCTTTTGCTGGCAGTTTTTATAATGGTTGCAGTGACCATACCAGTGGCCTTTTTGTATCTCCCAAGTTATCCGGCCCTTGCATTCCTCGCAGTGGAAGACATTTTTAAATAATGGATTGTGCTTGTTGTACTTCGGTGTGCCATTGCTATGCATGATGTCTTGGCATCGCATGAACAGTTCTTTGGTTATAAGTGGTTCGTGTCCGCCTTGAGCGACTTTGCCATTCCAGCGATTCATTCCGTAGTAAAAAGGATCGCCCAGTAATTGGTGGACTCGTGAGTGGCTGACTTTATTTCCTCCCCGAGATCGCATGCCAAGCTTGTGCATTTCATCGGCCAGCTTTTTAGTTGAGTAGCGATTGGAAGCATAAAGGTCAAACATCTTTTTAACCAGTGGAGATTTGTCCGGATCAATGATGTGGATTTTATGTCCTTTCTCGCCAGTGGTTTGGTATCCCAGTGGCGGTTTGCTTGGTAGCCAGCCTTGAGCCAATTTTTCTTTCTGTCCCTTTTTCACATTCTCGGAAAGCAGACGGATGTAATACTCGGCTGTGGCCACTTTGACTCGCCACATAAACCATTCATGCGATTTGGAGTCTTTATGGAGTGTACAACCCTCTTTGACTAGGTGGATTGTGTGTCTTTCGTCCGCCAGTATCCATTCGTCAATTACCGGCACATCGGCGAAGTTACGGGTTAGGCGGTCGGTCGTTTCCACGAAGACCGTATTGATTTTGGCTTTAGCCACATAGTCCAACATCTCGTGGAATATTTTTCGTTGGATTTTTCCGGCCGCAGATTCTTGAATAGCAAAAACTTTTACCAGATCAAAACCGTTTCTATCGGCATAATCGTGTAAAAGTTTTTCTTGAGCTGGCAGTGAGTAACCGGTGTCCTCCTGATCCTTGGAGGAGACACGGGCATATCCTACGGCTCGCATTGATTCATTTTCGTTTTGCATTGTCATAGTCATAATTTTGTTAATTTTACTAAGGTTCGAATTCGACTTTTCGTACCACAACACACCCTATACTAATTTTGGGAACAAGCTAAGCTCGAGTTGCCCACAGTGGATTTCTGTTGTCTTTTCCTAGCACTTTCCAATATTCTCGCAATACTGTCGCTATCTCGCCGATAATCGGCGTTATCGTAAGGATCATCACTGCCCATGGTTCTTACTGGACCCAGTACATAATCCAAAATGGCTTTAACAGCTCTGAATTTCATGACATCGCTTTTGGCACCCATAAGCGAGACCAGAATGTTGGCCGCAATTACCGAATGTCTCGCCAGCACAGTATCAGTCTCTTTATCGCGTACACGGTTTCTTTCTTTTTCGTATTGGTCGTATTCCTCTTTGAGTAAACCGTCAGACCTAAACCACCGTTTTACACTGACATGCGACACTTTAAGCATTCGAGCGATCTCCAAATAAGTAAAATCGCTATATTTTAAGCGGATCGCATTCTGATATTTTTCGTTTTTTTTATCTACATTTTTAGCCATTTGGGTATCATTTAGTATCTTTTAACGCTTATTTATTTCCTGTTTTTTGCTCAATTCGTTGCCGTTTACTGCGGTTTCCCATATTTATTAACGTCTTGAATTATCATTTAAGGTCATCTTGGCAATCAGTCCGGCTTTCATCTCGTTTAATTTCTTGATTTGGTTTTGGCCGTTAATTTCTTTATAATTTTCTTTAATTTCTTTTAAACCATTAACTTCTATATCATCGCCGTCGTATGCGGTCTGCTTACCTTGCTGTCCGGCTTTTGATGTAGATTGGTTTCCGTTCTGCGTCAGATGTAGGACGGACAGTAAAGTAATACTTCGGGGCTTGAACTTGGCGTCCTCTCCCCGAGTTTTCGTGATCGCTATGAACGACCATTCCTCGAGTTTGTCCAAGCATTTTTTAATCGTCCGCCAATCTTTTAGGCCAGAGTAAATTCGAAGCGTCTTATTGGATGCTTCTACGGTTTGACTGGCCTTGTTTGAGGCAATCTCAGTCAGAGCACAATACACATTTCTCAGATTGCGATATGCGTCATCGCTCACATGCTTATCGAGCCATTGCTGTCGCATGTACCGCAAAGCCGGCTTATCTTGATAAGCGAACGGTGCTTCTCGGTAATCTCGGACCTTATGCTTTTTGTCGTTCTGGTTCATAGTCATGTTGCACTATTGGCACTTCAGCTTTTTCGTTATCCTCGCAGTAGCACTGCAATAGCGTGTCGTAATAACCGAGAAGGTTAAAAGCGACTTCATGTAATTCCTGATCGCTTACTTCTTGGCCAAAGTCCTCTTTAAGAATCACGCGGAGTTTCTCCAGCGTTTCTGGTTTTAATTTCACAGGTCTTAGTTCTCGGCATAAATCCGTACTTTGACCTGTTTAATCTGATTGAAGAAAGCTTGGGGTTCGACTTGAAGTTCACGACTCCAATATCGCTTCACCAGAGAATCCAGTTCCGGGCTCTTGCCGAAGCAAAAGAGCACCTTGTACGGATTTCCTCGATCCACGACCTCAAGAGAATCAGGAATGAATAATAAAAGCACCGCAACCAATGCCAGGTCAGCGGTTTTGTAAAATTGATTGTCCATATGTTGGCATTTTCATAATCATTAACTTTTTCCTCTCACACATATTCAGTTTGCCAAATGGACTGCCCCTTTTTAAACCCTCTTCCAGAAAATTTTAAACACGAAAAAACGGCTATTTACGCCGTTAGTTTAAAAGTTATTAACAAGGGTCTACAGAGGGGCTATGCCTTTTTGAAAATTAAGCTCGGATTTATTCGATAACCATAATCCTGATAGCCGTCTATAAAGTTCGCTATCCCAAGTTTTTTCTCGATATCTTTTCTCATCTGGTAACTTGCACCTTCAACTGACTTTGAACTACACAATCCCGTCACTTCAATTATGCTTTGAGTCGGTATGTAACTCTTTTTTCCGAGCATTGCCAGAATCAATTTGCCTCGGCCGTTTTTTATTTCTATGCGGTGATAATGTTTTGCTTTTGGCTCACGATAGATTAAACCGTCCGCCGTGATGAATACTTCCACCCGGCCTTTTTTCTTGTTCTTTTCTTTTTCGGATTTGATTTCATCTCGCCAATATTTCACCACTTCCTCGGCAATCTTTTTTCTCTCGCCTTGATTTCGATTCTTGTATTCAGTATTTTCTTTGAGCAAGGATTCCACTTTTATTTTAAGCAAAGAGTTTTCTGATTCCGATTCAATAAGTCTAATGTTTAATTCTTTGATCGTATTTTGAGCAACGGTAAGCGGATCAAGTCCGGCGTTAGTAAAAGCGTGCTCAACGGCCCTTTTGGTAGCATCAATAGAAAATCTCATCGTGGTGCTAAAACTCACGGTTTTTCTGATGTTGAATTTGTATGTGGCGGTCTTTGAGACCTTTTTCATAGTCATAGTCATTTTTGTTTGCCCATTCACTATTCTTTGGCAATATTTAGTGAATGGAACCCATTTTATGCCCTCCATTCACTAATCTTTCGTACTTACGAAAAATATCTGATTTGCTGATCCTATTGGTATTATGACAAAAGACGGCGATTTTGACAATGGAAAGCAGAAGAGGTAAAATGATACCAACGACTAATTTAATTTTTTATGAACGAAATCGAAAAACTTTTTACAATTGAGGAAGTCGCCAAAATTTTAAGAGTGCATACTCGGACCGTGACTCGTTACATTGAGGCTGGTCGGCTTAAGGCATCCAAGCTTGGTGTTTGGCGAATCAGACAATCTGATCTCAACGCTTTTCTTGAAGACACGAGTAATATCAAACATAAAAAGAAATAATATGCCAAAGGAAATCGCCAAAAATAAAAAAGACTACTCAGAGTTAAGCAAAGACGATCTTATTAAGATTGTTGAGAAATTGGAATCTCGTAAAAAATACGGGCTAATTTGGGATGAGGAAAAAGTCAAGGAACAGTTTGAAAAAGATGCCGTTAATGCTCTACCTGTTTTGAAAGAGGTTAAGGGTAAAGAAATATCAGACAAGAATGGCGGACCGGTAAATATTCTTATTGAGGGAGACAACTACCACGCCCTCTCTGTTTTGAATTTCACACATCAGGGCAAGATCGATTTTATTTACATTGATCCTCCCTACAACACTGGTGCTAGGGATTGGAAATATAACAACGATTATGTAGATGACTCAGATTCCTTTAGGCATAGTAAGTGGCTATCTTTTATGGATAAAAGATTACGGCTTGCTAAAAATTTATTAAAAGATGATGGCGTGATATGTGTCACTATAGATGATTACGAGTTGCCTCGGCTCTGGATGAATATGGAAGAAATTTTTGGTCATGATAATCATTTGGGAACACTGGTGATTAGAAATAATCCAAAAGGAAGAATGACAAAAAGAAAATTGTCATTGGTACATGAGTACGCATTATTTTTTGGCAAAACATCAGAATCGTTTGTTAGAAAATTACCAGTTGCACCGGAAGATAAAACTCACAACTATCAAAAAGACGGGGATGGCAACTGGTTTTTGCAAGTAAACCTCCGTAAACAAGGCGTTGATAGTAGTGCCGTAAATAAAACGGGTAAATTATCTGACAGATATTATCCAATATATTTTGATCCTAAAACCGGGCAAGTTAGTTCTATCAAAAAATTACCCGTAGAGATTTTACCAATTGATCCAACTGGTCAAAAAAGAATATGGCGACGCTCGAAAGACGTTATAGATCAAATGTGTAAAGTGGGAGATTTGTGGGTTAAGAAGCAAACAACAAACGGATATCAAGTTTATTATAAATTTAGGGGCGGATTGGAAGGACAAACTCCTCAGAGTATTTGGTATGATGCGGAGTTTTCAGCTAGTGAATACGGAACATCAACACTAGATAAGATTTTGGGTAAAAGAGAGATGTTCCAATATCCAAAATCTCCGTTTGCAGTAATGAAGTCAATTCTTTCTGGTACTAACGATAAAGATGCTACGATTCTCGACTTTTTTGCTGGATCAGGAACAACTGGTCAAGCAGTTTTGGAACTAAACAAGCAAGATGGTGGAGGTCGCAGATTCATTTTATGCACAAACAACGAAAACAATATTTGCGATGAGGTTTGCTATCCTCGTGTTAAGAAAGTCATTACTGGATATAAGGGTGCTAAAGATTCTGATGTCAAAGGATTGGGAGGTTCTCTTAAATATTTCAAAACAAAATTTGTCACAGACGCTTCTAATAAAGATGACTTCAAAATCCGCATAACCAAAGAATGTACCGAAATGCTTTGTTTGCGAGAAGGTATTTTTGATGAAATAAATAAGACCGATGACTATCGTATTTTCCAGCAAGGCGATCAAACTCTGGCAGTATATTATTCTTTGGACCGCAAGGCTTTGTCTGATCTTAAAAAAGAACTCAATAAAATTGACGGCAACAAGGTATTTTATTGCTTTACGCTTGATCCGATCGGTGTGGATAAAAGCGACTTTATTGGCTGGAATAATGTTTCCTTGGAACCTATCCCGCAGAAAATATTAGATGTCTATAAACAAATTTATGAATATTAATCTCAAACCATATCAAGAAAAAGCAGTTAATCAGCTAATTGAAACGGCTGTTAAGCTTTTAGATTTTGACGGCCCGGGCGAAGCCTTGGTCTTTCAGGCTCCCACTGGCTCAGGTAAAACGATAATGACCGCCAAATTTATTGAGGGGCTTATCAAAGAACTTCCCAATGACGACATTTGCTTTGTTTGGATGAGTATCGGTAAGGGTGAACTGCATTTACAGAGTAAACATTCTTTAGAAAAAGTTTTTGCCGGTTTCCCTCGGGTTACTTTAGCCGAGGAAGAGTTTCTTGGTGGACGAGAACGAATCGTTCAAAATGAAGTTGTGGTGGCTAACTGGGAAAAACTGAGAAGCAAAGACGGTAAGACCGGAGAATGGAAAGTGCTTTTGATGAAAGATGGCGAAAAATTGAATTTTAGGGATGTCTTAGAAAAGACCAGAGAGCAAAGAAAAATCATCTTGATTATTGATGAGAGTCATACCAACGCTACCAGCGAAAGAGCACAGGAATTGCGACAGATTATTTCGGCTGATCTTGTGATGGAAATGAGTGCTACACCAAAATTAATGCCGACCGTTGCTGATCTATTTGAAACTAAAGCTGGCTATGTGAAGGTTAATCCTAAAGATGTCATCGAAGAAGGCATGATCAAAAAGGAACTGATCATCAACGAAGATATAGAAAAAATTGCCAAATCCGAAGAAGACTCCCAGACAGCCGTGCTTGAAGCTTCCTACCGCAAGCGACTTGAGCTTAAAAAGGCTTTTGAAAAAGAAGTAACAAATATCAATCCTTTGGTTTTGGTGCAAATTCCTACTGCCGAAGCTGGCGAGCAAAAAATTGAGGCGGTTAAAAAGTTTTTAGCCGAGAAAGGTATAACTGAGAAGAACGGAAGAATGGCCATTTGGCTGGCCGAGCAGAAATCGGACACGATTGATTGGATTTCTGAACCGAACAATGAGATTGAGTTTCTTATTTTCAAACAAGCTATTGATACCGGCTGGGATTGTCCCCGAGCCCACATCTTGGTCAAATTCCGCGAGACTCACAATATAGTTTTTGAAATCCAAACCGTCGGCCGTATTTTGCGTATGCCCGAGCAGAAGCATTATGGTAACGAAATTTTAAATCGTGGATATATTTATACTAATCTCCAATCCATCTCTGTTAAAAAGGAAGAATACAACCCAAACATCATCAAGCACCTTAAAGCCACACGCATTAAGGAATATAAGCCGATCAAGATTGAGTCGTATTATAAATCCCGTGCTGATTACGGCGATGTTACTTCCAGCTTTGGTGCGGTGTTTGAAAAAATGGCCAATGATTATTTTGGCATTAAAAAGGGAGACAAAGTTAAAGATAATATAAAGACCGTTGAAGCTAAGGGTATTAATTTGGATATTAAAAAATACCAGCAAGAGCTAATCGCTGATACTGCTGTTGATGTAAAAAGCTTTGATGAGCTTGAGGGTAAGATTGACGCTGATGCGATGGCCAAACTCAATGTGGCCATGGATGAATTACAGATTTTCTTTGAGCAAGTCATCAAAAACAATCTCGGACCGTTCAAAAACATTAAGCGTTCTGTTCCGGCGGTTAAGACGGCTATTTATATTTGGTTTAACAAAACGCTTGGTGCCGAAGACTGGTCTGATCCATCGCTTTTAACACAACAGATATTCTTGCATACCAAGAACAGAGTTGTTTTTGAGCATGTCTTGGCCAAGGCTATTGGCCAGTATGTTTTCGTCAAAGAGCAAGAAGTCCGCGAGCGTGTTGAGGAAAGTGAGCAGAGATATGCTTTTGAACTCCCAATCGAGTCATTCTACAACGAGCATACTGATGAAATTGTTAAGGTGAAAAATTATGCCTTTGAGCCGTGCTATCTCAATACGGACCGATCCAATCCGGAACGAGAGTTTGAAACATTCTTAAACGCCAACGCTTCAAAAATAGACTGGTGGTGGAAGAATGGCGAGAACAAGCAAGACTATTTTGGTATCAAATACGAATATGCTGGAAGTATTAGCACTTTTTATCCTGACTATCTGGTCAAACTATCGGACGGCCGTCTTGGACTGCTTGAAGTTAAAGATACCGGTGATCGTGATGGAAAAACTTACACTAAAGCCAAAGCTGAAGCTTTACAGAAATACATTACTAACTCAGGCAATAAGAAACTATTCGGCGGTATTGTTGTGGAGCGTAATCGAGCATGGTTGATCAATGACAGTAAGTGTTTTGATTGGGAAAAGTGCGAGCATGGCGAGTGGAGTGAGTGGAACGAGCTTAATTTCTGATCATGCCAGTCGAAAAAGATGAAAATGATTATGAGAATAAAAAACAACTTATATCGGACTAGGAGGTATTGGCTTACGAAGAAATGGATTGATGACAGACCCGTCTTTTCATTTTGGAAAGGAATGTATCGCGGTAGCTATGGAATAAATAAATTCAAAAACTACAAAGATATTCTCTTACCAACCCTGACCTCATTTGGAGGCGCAGTTATATATTCCATATTCATAATTTTCATCCTGGAGTTGCTCAATAATTATTACCCGGTAAATATTGGTTATCAAAAGGAAGCTATAGATACCTTCCTTTCCGTTGTAGCTAGTATCTCTGGTGTCTTCCTCGGTTTGTATTTTACCGCTATATCTGGCATTGCCAGCAGTTATCTTTTGCGTGCACCTCAGAATGTCAAACAATTTTTCTTAACAGAACCGCGAGGGCAACAATACGTAAGAACTATAGCTATCACAGGAATAGTGAGTGTTTTTTACATAGTCTTTAAATCATTTGACCAGACGATTCATCCAGCAGGTTTAGGGTTTCTGTCCCTCTTGGTGGCATACATAGTAATCAGATTTTGGCAGGTCGGGACGAACGTTTTCTATTCACTGGAACCACAGTTCGCTTTACCGTGGATTACTCGCGACATCCTATTCTCAATGAAAAATATCGCACCCCCAGGATTTCAATGGAATACGCCAGCCATACAAAATCATCACAGAGGACTTGCGTCATCTAAATTTGCGTTGATAAAAAACCTGGTTCGTTTTGGTAAAAATGAAATGAAAATTTCTGACGAACAGCTAATAACGTCAATGGGCTACATTGGAGGATTACTATTTTCTTATGCGGACTTCAAGAAAAAAACACCAACGCAAAGCTATTGGTTCGAGACCAAGAATGAATTCCAGGATTGGGGTCTTGCCAGCTCATCAGAAATTGCAATTGCATTAAGCACAGGGACATCACTCCAGCCAAAAAATGTTAGGAACTACACATGGTACGAGGATGAGGTATTAAATATCGCCGCAGAAGTGTTTAGTTCTTTTGCTGATAGCACAAGGGTTATTTCTAGTGCTCGTGCGCTTGATGTATTGGTAGATGTTGCGGAAATTTATGCTCAAGACTTTGATACGAAAAGTGCGGAACTTCTTTTCAAAAAAACAAAACCTGTCAGAGACCGTCTTTTTATGATACAGGCGAACGATGTTAAGCAGCCATTATTCAAAGAACAACTTGCGTTCGTTGACGCACAAGGAAGACTTGCTACATCCGCTCTGCTTGGGCTAGTAAAATACCTCGACGCAAACTCCTGCGAGAGTGTGGCTAAACGTATTGCTGATATCAAATGGCTTTCTGGGAAAAAGCACGTTTACCTCACGGGGTTGCCAGGATCAATGCTGCCGAGACTAGAGTCCCTTCAAAACGATTTAGAGAACGAAAAAACTATCGAGGGCGAATTGTTAACTGCTGATTGGTACATAAAAGCATTCTGCTTCCAGCAATATCTTTTCTCATTGCAAAATTATTTTAACTTTATAAAATCCCTACACACCGACCATTTCCAATCGTGTCTCGATGGCCTCTTGTCATCACAGCAGTTACCATTAGCTGTTCACCTCGTTCAAAGGTGGAAAGAATATTCAGTAAAATACCGCAGGCTAGTTTTTGAGTTGAAAAAACACGTAGAGTGCTCAAATAAGAACCGTTTGCTAGGTGACCTTCCGTGGGTTGATTTTGACTTTGAAAAAGAAGAGAAACTTGCCTTGGGGCGAGAAAATGATGTCACAGATAAAATGATTCAGCTTTTACCCCAGCTTACAAAGCTCGTGGTGACTGATGGTTTACCAGATTACTTTGGTCAAGCACTCACAGAAGGCATCCAGGCGTGCTATGACGCTTGTGAAGAAAATGACCCAGAAAGGCTAAAGAAAATCTTGCCAGCCGTTTTTAGCGCATCCCTTTCCGCCTACGACAGGCTCCGTGAGAAAGTAAAAGATTGGAGTCAACTTGATAGTCAAGTGGCGTTCGTAGGTGAACCTTTGGAAAATCTCTTTGAAATAAGTGGGTATGCAAAACTTTACGCAGAACTCTATCAGAGCCCAGAAATCTGGAATGTTTTTAAGAATCTATGGAATACCTACTTTGCGGCTGTTGACGCCAAAAAGGTTATCGAGATGATTGCTGCTATAACAAGATACAGAGACAGTTTGTTTACGATAATGCCACAAGCAACCTTAAGGACTAATTGGCAAATTGTTTTTGAGAACAAACTACGCGAACAAGGTATACCAGTCTTCCCTGATAACAGAAGCTACGATTCGGTAAACGGACGTAGACAGCCAACACACACAAGCCCAATTATCAGGGTTCTTGAGCGTTCAGGTGGTTTGAGATTGATGGCTTCTGCTAGAGACGTATTTTTTGCCACGTATCTATCAAACCTACCCGCAGCGGCAGGCATAGAATTACCCGACAGACATAATTTCAAGGAATCAATTCAGGAGGAACAACAGAATCCTAATCAAGAAATAGAAGACGATGAATAACTTTATCCAAAAAACTAAAGATCTTGTTAAGTCTTTCTTAAAAGATCCGCTTTTTTTAAGACGCTGGGAAGAGCCGTGGTATTCGCGTCAACGAGATGATAATCAACTATCAGTGAGGATCTCCGCCCGTACTAGAAGAAAGGCATATCCCTACCACGGAGACTCACATATGTTTATCGAAGATATGTACACAGGGATTATGCCTTTCATGATTTATCGAGGCGAAAGGGAGAAGTATCCTGTACGTGTTAGTCCTCAAATCACGCCTCAGAAACAGCGAATGATTGCGAACGGAATATCCCGACGTGATCATACTCACTTCCTTGAAGATGGTATATGTGAATTTGTGCGCTCAACTACACACTCTCTTTTCTCTGATGGTGTTGTCTTCTATGAAATCGTTTATAAGAAAAATGAAACTGGCGAAATCGAAAGCTTTGGCTTTGAGTACGTTGACCGTTTTTACCTTTTCCGATTCGGAAAAAACTACTACCAGGTTATACCGTGGTGGGAAGCAAAGGAATCTCGAATACGAGCTCAGGTAGTAAAAATACCAGCCGAGAAGATTATACGTATTGATTTGCCAAAGCAATATGGCGGCAAGCGCAGAATTTACAGACTCCTCAAGAGACTGTATGAATTGAGTAAAGTGATCATTCCACAATTTCAAATGGACGCAATGAGCAAAAACGAGAACATTGGTTATGATCATAATGAATTCGATAGGACTAAATTTTTAGAGATTGCAAAACTTACTGAACGGTTTGGCTGGAATCAACGCTCACGATCCAACAAATACATTACCGAATACTATCAAATACTCCGCTTTCTACGCAATAAAAAGGTTGAGGCTGCTGTTCGTACTTACTTAATCAATAAGTTAAACGATGTACTCAACCGTTCGCCGTTGAATTTGGGTGTCACAGTCACGATGGAGAATCTGTTTACGGTTGAAGATGTTGAAAAGCAAGAGAATCTCCTGAAAGAAGGAAATGTTAAGTTTATGGACATTTTCAATGCACTAAAAGTATGATTACTTAATTAAGTAAATATGACTCAGCATAATTTGCTTAACATTGCTTAAGTTAAGCAAATCGTTTTACGGTCGCAAAAATGGTTTACGTTCGGTTCGGGGTTTCTGATCGGTGCAAATCTCTAACTCTGACTCAACCGCTCGCCACAGGGGCAAACAAGTGGCAAATCTGGGTTATCCTTCTCTGCATTCGGCCAGCAGTTGGTTCATTTGGGAGAGAACGACGGTCGGATACTTGTACTCATCTGCCCAGTCAAAAGTTCGAAACTGATTGAGTAGGGCGAGCCAGTTAGGACTACCAGCTAGTTCTAGTGCTAAATTAAACGGAGAACGCATTGTATACTCTAGCTTTTTTCCGTTTACAGTTGGGTTCTGAAGTAGGTAACTCAAAAATTGTCTTTTGCCTGCTATATCAGAACTTTTTTCAAATATAATTTTTACGCCAATTTAACAAATACAAAAAACCACAATTTAATGGTTCTTTGTATGGGATTTATAATTTATCGCGATTATGGAATTGCCTTCCATTTCTTCATAAACATATCATTCCATATTTTATTGCTTTCTGAAGTCATGGTTTTCATTTGTTCAGCTATTTTCATATGAGCTTTGTCTATAGTTGTCATCACGTGGTCACTGCCCATTTTCATCATATCTTCAGGTGTGTCTGCCATCATTTCATAATTACATGGACCACCCATATCAGAACATTTCATTTTTTTCATATATATTTTTTTTGGCATCAATACTGAATCTATTATGTGGATTACTCCATTTGAGCATTCAATATCAGTTTTTAATACTTTTGCTTCATTCATTGTAACTCCATTTAAAGTTTTTATATTTATTTCGCTACCTTGTATTGTCTTTGCTGAGGTTAGATTTATCACATCACTCGCCATTATTTTTCCAGCGATAACGTGATAGGTTAGTATTGCAGTCAGTTTTTCTTTATCAGCTAGTACTGCTGCTAGAGTATCTTTTGGTATTTTTGAGAATGCATCATCTGTTGGAGCCAATAATGTAAAAGGACCTTTTCTAGATAGCGTTTCAGCCAATCCGGCCGCTTGTACTGCTGTTATTAATGTCTTAAATAATCCGGCCTCTATAGCTGTTTCTATTATATTTTTCATAATTATTTATTCAATATTAATTATTAATTAATTTTTAATTTCGACACAAAACCCCGTACTATTTTTTAGTAAAACTACCAATTATTTATTATAATTTAACTTTTAATTTCGACCTTATCATTTACATCTTTAATGTTATAAGATATAATCAAACTATGCAAATCGTGCATTTCACGCCACCACAATTGTCTTTTATTTTTCAGGTAAATGAAACTACTATTAAGCGCTGGATATGGAAGGATAAACTAAAAGCCAATTCAACAATAGGCGGACATTATCGTATTTCAAAGGAACAACTTGATAATTTTATAAAATTATACCCGCAACTATCTAAAGATTCTTATACTATTAGAAGATATAATAAAGAGAAAAATTACAAAATTCAGGGATGGGAAGAATACTATGAATTAATGTTGATTAATAAACATGAAGAAGCTTTCAGTCTATTACAATCAGTTTATATTTCGGGTAATAATATTACCGTTATTGTTGATAATTATTTTGCGCTAGTACTTTGGAAAATCGGATTTGAATATGACAAAGGGCATATATCTATATATGA
>JBAWYA010000007.1:0-13877 GCA_037143815.1 bacterium
ATAAAATTCTCACCAACACCAAAAATGTCTACTTACCTTCTTGCATTTATTGTCGGTGATTTTGAATTCATTGAATCAAAAACAAAAAATGGCGTACAAATCAGAGTCTTTACTACTCCGGGCAAAAAACATCAAGCCAAATTTGCACTTGATTGCGCAATAAAAACTTTAGAATTTTACGAAAAATATTTTGACATAGCATATCCTCTATCTACACTCGACATGATAGCTATTCCTGATTTTACATATGGAGCTATGGAGAACTGGGGCGCCATCACATACCGTGAAAGTGCTTTGCTCGTTGATGATGATCACTCATCTTTATCAAACAAACAATGGGTTGCATTAGTCATTGCACACGAAATAGCACATCAATGGTTCGGCAATCTAGTAACAATGGAATGGTGGACACATTTATGGCTAAACGAGGGTTTCGCTTCTTATATAGAATATCTCGCAGTAGATAAACTTTTCCCACATTGGGATATTTGGACACAATTTTCTACGAGTGACCTAGGAGTAGCGCTCCGACTGGATGCCTTGAAAAACACTCACCCAATAGAAATACCAGTACATCATCCGAACGAAATCGGTGAAATATTTGATGAAGTATCGTATTCAAAAGGAGCTTCAATTATTCGAATGTTAGCAGACTATTTAGGTGAAAAAGATTTTAGAGATGGGCTGAGACATTATCTTAAAAAACATAGTTATAAAAATACTGAGACTTTTCATCTTTGGGAATCTTTTGAAGAAATTTCAAAAAAGCCTGTTGCTAAAATAATGCACAATTGGACAAGCAAAGGAGGCTATCCTGTTATAAAAGCTGAAATAATAAACAATAAACTATCTTTATCGCAAGAAAGATTTTTTGCTAGTCCCATATCAAAACAAAAATCTAAAGATAAAACTTTGTGGCAAATACCGATAACAATTTTTTCAAGTGACGTTTCATTAAAAATAAATTTTGGAGAATCAGGATTTTTTCGTGTAGCTTATTCTAAAGAACTTTTAGAAAAATTAAAATTACCAGTAGAAAATAAATTACTATCTCCTCGTGACAGACTTGGAATTATTAGAGACCTTTTTGCTCTTGCTGAAGCTGGCATCATACCAACAACAGATGTTTTAGAATTCTTGTTCAGTTATAAAAAAGAAGACAATTACACAGTATGGCTAGAAATTTCTATCGGACTCGGACGTCTTGAACAAATTTTTGCTAAAGAAAATTACAAAGAAAAACTAGATAATATAATTTTAAATTTATTCTCCCCTCTCGCAGATGAACTCGGTTGGGGAAAGAAAAAAGACGAAATGCACACCAATACCTTTTTACGATCACTAGCAATTTCTCGAGCAGGTCGTGCAGGAAATAAAGAAATAATAACTGAAGCTAGAAAAAAATTCTCTGCAATACAAAAGGATGTTCATATCAATCCAGATATTCGTGGAGCTGTATATTCAATAATAGCTAAATGGGGCACTAAAAAAGAATACGAGGTGTTTATTAAAAAATACAAAAATGAAATTCTTCATGAAGAAAAAAATAGAATAGGCGGAGTATTGGGAGACTTTACTAATCCTGAAATTTTAAAATCTGTTTGCGAATTTGCATTGAGTAAATATGTACGCCCACAAGATACCATAGGTATAATTTCATCTATTGGAGCAAATCCTGCAGGAAGAGATGTGTGGTTAAATTTCGTTAAAAATAATTGGAAAATTCTTGTCTCTCGTTATGGTGAAGGTGGTTATGCACTCGGAAGATTAATAAAAGCAATAGGAGGAAATGCAGAAATAAAAGATTTAAAATCTTTTAAGAAATTTTTTGACAAACACGATGCTCCGGGAGCCAAAAGAGCAGTCGAACAAACAAAAGAACGTCTAGAAAGTAACATAGCTTGGTTAAAAAGAGATGGAAAGAAAATACAAAAATTTTTAAAATAAAATCTTTTATAAATTTTTATTTACAACTTCATCTATTTCACTTCCCTTTTTGTAAATTACTAAATCATCTTTTGAATTCTTCCAAGTTTTTTGTATAGAATCCAAAATCCTCCAACTATCAAGCAATTCACCACTTGAAATAAATAAATCATGATCCCCCATTATTGTAGCTCCTATGACTCTCTCATATGCATCTGTTTCGTGTTCAATTTCAAAAATTTTCTCAGAACCATTTTTGTATTTTATCTTTATTTGCGTCAATTTTTTATTTAGAGCTTTACCAGTCGTAAGATTTATGGCCACTCCACGCCAAAATGAATCATTAGAAATCAAATTAATTGAAACAAATGTTTCTGTCATACTCATCTTATTATTTACTTCTTTACGATATCCTTCATATTGACCTCTCTTTACACATTCATGACTCTTCACATCACAAACTATTTCTAAATTCATTAGCGCATTGTGCCTCCGAATGGTTTCAAATGATTGAGCTAAAACAACTGCAAGCATTTCTAGTAAATGACTTTGCATAAAATCTTTTAATGCACCTGTTTGCTCGTAAAAGTGAACTCGCCCTTCTATATCTATTTTTTCACTGGCAATTATATTAACAGAAGAAATATTATCTCTTTGCCATTTTTCTTGTACTATCTTTTGCATCGATTGTTTAGCCAAATAGTGATCTGCTCTATAAATCTGATCTTCTGAAAAATATTTATCGATATGTTTTACCAAACTTTGAGCAGACTTTAAATCACTCCCAAAAGGTTTTTCAAGTAGAATTTTTATGTTTTCTTTATCTAAATTATCACTAATTATTTTTACAACATCAGTCACCGCTTCTGGTGGAACAGCTAGATGTATTATTTTTTTATCTTTATCGGAAATTAAATTTTTTAAATTACCATAATCTTTACGAGAAATACAAACAACATCACTAATTTTATTTAAATCTTTTAGATGTCTTGCGGCTGGTATCAAATAACGTCTAGATAAGTCACCAGATGCACCAAAAATTATGTAAATTGGTTTATTATTTTTCATTTATTTTATGTCCACCAAAAGCATTTCTCATGAGTGCCAAAAGTTTGGTAGCAAAATTTACTTTACCTTTTTGTGAATTAAGTCTCACATCAAATGCTGCACTAATCGACGGTGTTTCTATTTTTAATTTTTTAGCAGTTTCCAATGCCCACCTGGCTTCACCAGACTCAACCACAAATCCTTCTATACCCTTTAATTCTGGATTTTCCATCAGAGCATCATGTGTGAGTTCATTAAGCCAAGAAGTCACAACACTATGATGTTGCCAAACATCTCCGACTTTTACCAAATCAATATTTTTATACGGCCCTTCTTTCAATAATCTATATCCCTCAGCCAAAGATTCCATCATTCCATATTCAATAGCATTGTGTGTCATTTTTACATAATGCCCAGCACCACTTTCACCAAAATGAAAATAAGCACCTTCAGGTTTTGCTAAAGTTTTTAAAACTTCTTCAATCTTTTCAAATGATTTTTTATCTCCACCAGCCATCATAGAAAAACCATTTTTGTAACCCCAAATTCCCCCGCTAGTACCAACATCAATCAATGTAGAACCATATTTTGAAACCTTTTTAGCTCTCTTTTTTGTAAGACGAAAATCAGAATTACCACCATCAATCAAAATACTATTTTTAGGTATTAATTTAAGCCACTCATTTAATTCTTTATCTATAACATCTGCAGGCACCATAATCCAAACAACGACTTGATCTTTTTTAAAAAAATCCAAAACTTCCGTCCTTGAATAAGCAGGAATCATCCCCAGAGATACCATTTCATCAATTGAATCTTTACTTCTGTTATAAACTACCACCGCATGCTTATCTTCATGAAGTTTCTTTGCAATCTGTTTACCCATTCTACCTAAACCCACAATAGCTATTTTCATATTTTTTTATCAGTAAAAATTGTTAATAATGGAACTTTTTTTAATACTTGAGCTGGCTGTTTTATTATACTAATACTTTTTCCTTTTATTTGTAAATCTTCTAATACGCTCCATTTTTCTTTTCCTTGCATAAACACGATGGCTTCATCTAATTTTTCTATTATTGTAGGCGTAATTGTTATACGAGAAAATGTTTGAGTGTCATAACCACAAGCTAAATCTTTTGATTTTACTGCAACACTATCCGGAAGTATGCCTGCCGTATGCCCATCTGCACCTATACCAAACAAACCAATTGTATAAAAAGCTGTATTAAATTCATAAGCGAGATTTTCATTAAATCTTTCTACTGTTGTAACAAAATCATCACCAGTCAAAATAGGTATGATTTTTGCATGTGGAATATCAAAACCTTTTTGTGTTAATTGATACCAATTTGAGTCAGCATGATTGAATTCGCCATATCTTTCGTCAGTCATCATCACAGTCAAATTTTCACATTCGTGATTCTTTAAAAATTCAGCAACTTTAGAACACACAGCGATAGATGAACCACCAGTTACAAAAAATAAAACAGTTTTACCCAATTTTAATTTATTTAAAATAGAAGATACGATAAAATTTGCAACTTCCTCAATATCCGTCGTTGTTTTTATAGTAAAACTCATAGATGTGATTATATCAGAATAAAAAAACTTGTCCTATTGCCATCACATTAAAAAATTGAGTTATTCATATTTATTATTTACTTTACTTGACTAAAGTACTTTAGTTTGCTAAAGTAGGCGTTATGAGTGAAATAAATTGGAATACAAAAGAAAATAAGCAACTTATTGAAGCTGTTTTATCCCTTAGAAATAAGGACGAAACCAAGCTTTTTCTACGTGATTTAATGACTGAAAGCGAAATAAAAGAATTCGCAAATAGGCTCGAAGTTGCTTCATTACTTTCAAAAGACGTACAATATAATACGATAATTGAAGACACCGGCCTTTCTTCTACAACTGTCGCCAGAATATCAAAATGGCTAAAAGGCTCACTCGGTGGATACCGTTTGGTTTTATCTCGCCTGTCAAGTCATCATACCCCTTCCAAACTTAGGAAAGGGTTGCATTTAAATTCATAATTTATTTTTGAAACTAACCCCTTCCTAAGTTTTAGGAAGGGGTTTTGCGTTGGCTCGCCGAAGCTTTTTAGCAAAGGCAACCGTTATCCCGAAAACGCTTGGCTACTCGCCACAAGAGTATGGTAGTTGTTTGAAAACAGAATATGAAAAAAATGTGGTGCCCTAATTGCAACAAGGGGCGTTTGGTAAAATCCAAAAAACTTAAACCCACCAGTGGAAAAACCCCTGATGGGTGCGAGACTCTCACCACCAGAGAAGAACGCAAGTGTGATACTTGCAAACACACATGGGTGAACACAACGAAATGGAAGAAAATCATATGAACCCAAACGAACCTGGCCAAGGAGACTACACCATGGGCTTGGTCACTAATTAATGAACCAGAAAAGTGGATGAAATAAGTAAAATATGAAAAACCAAAAGCTAAAATGCGAGAAATCACCGACAGCAAAACATAAATGGAAAACCCAGACGGGTGCGGATGAAGACCGACAAACTTATCCCCGAGGAGACTTTGGGCTAGTGATAGGAACTTTCTGCATCCATTGTGGGGAAAAGAAAAAAGAGGAAAAAATCAAATAGGCCTAACATCGCGTTCTTGCCAAACGCACAAACAGGCGATTCGTAAACACGAACCGCCTGTTTTAATTTTGTTTACCGATAGTGTCAAAGACCGTCTTTGACATTCATTATTTAATAGTAAATATCTCTAAAAAATGTATAATCAATATTATGCAACTAAAAAATAAAACATTCATTGGTGCTTTGGCAGTCGCAATATCAGCCATACTTTGGAGCTTGGATGGGATTTTCTTGCGTCCCCGCTTGGCATCCTTATCACCTACATTGGTAGTATTTCTAGAACATAGCCTAGGATTTATAATCCTCATACCATTTTTATTTATTTACAAAACTGAATTAAAAAATATTACAAAAAAACAATGGGCAACTATTTTTTGGGTAGCTTTATTCGGAGGAGCACTCGGAACTATCTTTTTTACCAAAGCACTCTTCTTGACCGGCTTTACTGATACCTCTGTAGTCATTCTCCTTCAGAAGTTTCAACCGATTTTCGCAATTTTATTATCAGCAATAATTTTACGAGAGCGCTTCCCTGCCAAGTTTTATTTGTACGCTTTTTTGGCACTAATTGGCGGATATTTTGTAACATTTAAAGATCCGAGTTCAATTAACTTTGGTAATACCACAATCATGATGGCAGTATTTTCTTTTCTGGCTGCTTTTTCTTGGGGCTCATCAACAACCTTTGGAAAATATTCTCTAAAAAATATTAATTACGGACTTCTCACAGCATTACGATTTGGTTTTACTATAATTATTTTATTAATTCCAGCTATAAAATATTTCTCAACATTTTCCTCAATCAAAGGAGATGTATGGGGAACTCTAGCTATCATTGTTTTCACATCTGGAGCTGTCGCGATGTATCTTTACTATTACGGCTTAAAAAAGATTCCAGCATCTCTAGCAACTTTATGTGAATTAGCATGGCCATTCTCTGCTATTATCTTTGATTATTTCTTTAATCACAGTGTACTTTCAATAACTCAAATTTTCGGTGCTATTATTTTATTTATCGCAGTCACTTTAGCCACTCGCTTGAATAAAACACAAGTTATAAGTGGTACAGTTTTGACTGGAAGTAATAATGGAACAAAAGTTGGCGCAAGAACAGCCAATTTAGATATTGGCCTAGCAAAGAATCTCGCAAAAGGACTCTATTCATGTAAAGTTAACCTAAATGACATTTACTATCGAGGCTTGATGTATTACGGATTCAACTCATTAACAAATAAAGATTGTTTAGAGGTTCATATTTTAGAATTTAATGGAGATTTGTACGGTAAAAATATCACAGTCACCACAGAGAGGTATCTGCGTTTTCCAAAAAAATTCAAAAGTGTAGAAAAATTAAGCGAACAGATAAAAAAAGATCTAGCTCAATCGTTTAGTGAGTAAGAAATATTAATATCCGTCAGAATTTAACTTTTCATCAATTCTATTCATATCTCGTGGGAACATAGCTGCTTCACGAATATTTTTTAATTCCAACAATTGCATAGTGATACGTTCTGCACCAAAAGCAAAACCACCTTCAGGAGGAACTCCGTATTTGAAAGCTTCAAGAAACATTTTGACTTTAGCTGGATCCATTTTCCAAATCTCCACGTGTTTCATAAGCTGATCATAATCATTGATTCTACGCCCACCAGAAAGCCATTCAACTCCCCTACACAACAAATCCATACCTTCATTGTACTCAGGCTCATTTGGGTTTGGGTAAACATAGAAAGGCTTTTTGCGAGTTGGGTATCCATAAATAAACACGAAGTCAGAACCAGTTTCTTCTTTAATTATTTCACAAATTTCTCTTTCATCTTGAGGATTGGTATCTTTTTCTCCACGTACATCACGACCATTCTTCTCAAATATTTTTTGCTGAAGCTCTCGCAATGATATGGTTGGAGTTTTATCTATCATCACTGGAAGCGTCGCATTTAAAATTTTTAAATGTTCCGCATTTTTTGACGCCACCTGTTTAAGTATAAATCTAACTGTTCCTTCTGCCATATCACGAACATCTGTCCAAGAATCAATAAAGGCCATTTCTGCATCCAAAGAAACTATTTCAGTTAAATGTCTTGTGGTTGAAGATGGTTCAGCCCGAAAAACTTTATTTACAGAAAAGCATCTTTCAAAAGCCGACATAACTATTTGTTTATAAAGCTGTGGTGATTGAGTTAAATATGCTTTTTTATCAAAATAGCCAACTTGAAAAACTTCCGCACCACCCTCTGCTGTCGCAGGAGTAATAGCAGGTGCTTGAAATACAAAAAACATATTTTGCTTCATAAATTCTCTAAAAGAATCAATAATTGTTTCTTGAATTTTAAAAATTGCCTGAACTTTTGATTGTCTCAACACCAAAGATCTATTGTCTAATTCTGTAGTCAAATCGAGATTGTATCCATCAGAAGACATGTCGAAAGGAAGTGGAGCTGCTTTTGATAAAACTTCGATATTTACAACCTCAAGTTCCAAATCACCATTCAAAACACCAGCTTTTACATTTTTGACTGGACGTTTATTTACAATACCAGAAATTTTCAAAACCCACTCAGGTCTTATCTCTTTTCCTTTTTCTATAACCTCAGCACGACTTGGCAATGCAACACACTGCACCTTGCCTGTCATATCACGCATATCAAAAAAGACCATTTTCCCCTGATCGCGTCTGACATCTACCCACCCAGCAACGACGACTTCTTTACCCACATTATCTTTTAAATCTTTTATATATATTCTATTTTTCATAGACATTATTCTTGGAGAAAACAAAAATCGCCTCTCCAAACTTACCTTAATTGATAAATTTGCAGGGGCGAATTTTATGTCGCGGTACCACCCTACTTTTAACTTATTTAAAAACCTTAACGCGGTTATATCGGAGAGTTCTACTTTGCCTTGTCGTAGCCTCGCGCGGAGGCGGGCTTGCGACAAACATTTCTTCTCTCACCTCCCCAGTGTCAACTGGTTCAAAGGCTATTTTTTAATGGTATCACATTTTTATTGATAAGCAAACCAAACAAAAAAACCGGACACCCTTTAGGGATGTTGCCGGTTTTTAAATTATTGTTGGAGCACTTCTATTTGCTGTTGTCCAAACGGACCTTTTTAGCACGAAGCGCATCCTTTTTCAAGATTGCCACCTTTCTTCCTCTTATCCCCTTAACCTCTACAAAGCTACCACAATTCACTATCGCCTGGATAAAAAACTTAAACCCCGATCTAAGCGTTCCTGAACGCTTATAATTATCGCGGTTTCCTCCAGACGCTTCCCTGAAAAGGGGAATTGTGCGGTTAATCTTGTAACACCCACCAGACCAATCTATTGATTCCATTTTCGTTTAGCCTTCTTGTACAATCTTCTGTTTTTTTCATCCCACTCGACCACAATCGGTAGGTAAACAAAAGCGAGCCCTTCAGGGGCTCGCTTTTGTTACTGTTTAGATTAGGTCTTTTTCTTTAACAATCACAAAAATGAACCCCCGAAGGGCTACTAAAGAAAAAGAAGAAACTCATTAGATTTTGCTTGACCTGTAAATCTTTATTCATAATTACAGGATAGCACATATTTAAAAAATATCAAAATCAAAGCCTGCACCAAAATCAAAAGTCTTCTCATTGTCCTTTATGTATTTTTTAATAAGTTTTGGGAATTTTGTAATTTTCCCATCGGTTTTTAAATATGCTTCAATACATTTAAGCCTAAAAGAGTGAGATACTATTGTTACACTTTTCTCAGAACTATATCTATTTTTTATATAGATAAGAAGTTCTTTTATTTCTTTAAAAACCTTCTTTCTGCTTATAATCAAATTGTCTTCAATAAAAAGCTTTTTAAATGTTTTCCTAACTACAACACTACCATATTTTTTGTAGCCTGATTTGTCACAATAGAGTTTTAAATTAAAAGGTATCTCATTTAAAGATTTTATAATTACTAATTTAGTATTTTTATCTTTTTTAATGCATTGCTTAGCTCTGTTAAGGTTCGAGCAAAAAATAACTCTATTTCTGAGGGTAAAACCTTTTCTCTTCAATGAGTAGGGATCTATTTTTTGCGAAAGCACCTGACAAACATAGACAAAGGCATTTGGTTTATTGTTTTTTAAATCGTAATCTAAAATTTTTCTAAATAATATTTTCATAAATAAAATGGGGTGCAAGAATTTCACTTCTTTACACCCCATAACTCTACCTAATAAAGATCTTTCTTCAAAATCCCCAGAGGAAACTTTGGAGTGTTGAGCAAGTGCTCGTACCCAGAAACAAAATTACAGAGGTAGAAATTCTGTAAGTTCGGCGTCTCGTGATTCACCACCACGAGATTTTTTCCAAGAAAGATTTGTCGCAACAGCGTGCCATGAGTGATGTACAGAGACATCCCATGCGCTCCCGCATCCATGATTTCTTCTTCAGAGAGCCTTCGTCCTCTGAATTTTTGAGCGAGTTCTGCCCGACCAAAGGCAAAACTATGGAACTTACTACGAAACGGTGCTACTTCACCCTCCTCCCGAACTCGTTTAGCAACCTGATTCTGAATCATCAAATAATCCAAGCTGTGATTGCCATAAAAACCCGAAAAGGTAAGAACTTGAGCCAAATCACTAACTTTTTGTTTTATCGCAACGGCTGACAAGGCACATCGCGATAAATAGTCTTCTCTACCTAAAGCAACTTTCGTTAAAAAATCGCTCTGTGATTCTACAACCTCTGGCAAATCTGCTACTAGAATTGTCCACTTTGGTCGAAAGCCATGACTGCTCAGAACTTCGAGAACCTCTGGAACATGAGTCAGATGTTCTTGCGCAGTTAAACTAATCCCAGAACCCAAGTTTCCGGAAAAAGTGTACTTCTGTCCATCGTTAGAGTAGTCAGGACAGACAGTCGAGATGATGTATAACGGTTTGCAACCTTCCATCATTCGAATCTTCTTAATGTCGGTTCCCTTGAACCAGACACCATTAAGGGTGGGGAAGAAATTGTTTTTGATGTGTGGTGTCATTCAAGTATATTTGGTAATCTATTTTTGGAGCCATTTACATAGGTAGACTTCTTCACCTTGGGATTTTTTATAAGTTCCTCAACTTTATTTACTAACAAAGAACAAAAGTGACGCTCGTGCGCCACTTAGTGGATTCCTTGTTTCAAATAATACAAGAAGAAATCAACAAAAAGACGCAAGAGCCAACGCTTTTACGCCCCACCATGATTTCCCTATTTTATTTATTGCAAAATTGTTTTTCATATTTTTATTACATAGACACCCCTCACTTATTTTTTTCTGAATTTTCGTGTATCTATGTACTAGTACATAGTAGTATATTAAAAAAATAATGCAAATCGCATTTGTGGATAACTATTTATTACAAAAACTGCCAAATATTATTACTTACTTATTTATTTTCTTAAACATTAGATGAAAACCGCCATTTTTATTACGAAGTTCGCGAGAACCACGAGTAACCGTGCTTATTCCTAAACCTAAATCCCCTGCTACAGACCTATGTGTCTCACCCTTGTTTAACTTCTTAACTATCTGCCACCTTAAAGCCAAAGCCTCAAATTCGGCTGGTGTGAGAACATCCATCAAAAATTCTCGCATCAAATTTTTGTCTCCATTTATTTTAGAAAAAATTTCCACTAACTCTTGTTTATATTCTGGAATCTTTTTACTAATATGTTTCATATTTAAAAATAATCAATCTTCAGAGCTTGCCTTACTTCTTTCATTGTTTTTTGGGCTTCTTTGCGAGCATCTTCAATTCCTTTTTTTAGAACATCCATCAAAAATTCTGGATTCTTCGAGAGTTCTTCTCTGCGAGTGCGAATAGGCTTTATCACATCAATCAAAACTTTAGTTAATCTTTTTTTTAAAACTACATCACCCAAACCACCTTTTTGATATTGAGCTTTTAATTCTATCACTCCCTTTTTATCTTCATCAAAAGCATCAAGATATGTGAATACAACGTTACCTTCAACTTTACCTTTGTCTTCCACACGAATATGATTCGGATCAGTAAAAGCTTGCATAACTTTTTTTTCAATTTCTTTATCGGAATCTGAAAGAAAAATACAATTGCCTAAAGATTTTGACATCTTTGAATTACCATCTATGCCTACAAGGCGAGGAATATCGCTGACTACTCCGGTAATTTTAGAAAATAAATTAACATTATATATTGCATTAAATTTTTTAATAATTTCATTTGCTTGCTCTAGAACAGGCATCTGATCTATGCCCACAGGGATGGTATTGGCTTTACAAAAAAGAATATCAGCTGCTTGTGAAACAGGATAAGCCAAGAATCCGAGCGGGGTTCCTTTACTAAATTCTTTTTCTTTAATTTCTGTTTTAATTGTTGGATTATGAGATAATTGCTGTAATGTTACCAAATTCATAAACAAAATAGTAAGCTCAGCAATCTCGGGCACTTGAGATTGAATAAAGAAAATTGTTTTTTTAGGATCAACTCCGCACGCCATATTGTCTAATACAACCTCAAGAACATTGTCTCGAACTTTTTCTGGATTATCAGCATTATCAGTGAGGGCTTGAATATCTGCAACCATATAAAAAGACTTACTGACTTCATCTTGCAATTTCACACGGTTTTTTATTGAACCCACATAATGACCTAAATGAAGCCTGCCTGTTGGACGATCACCAGTAAGCACTATTTTCTCTTTATTTTCCATATTTTTATATTATCATAAAATAGGCCATTTTGCGATAATTTGTCCACATTTTAATAACAGTATTATCAACTTTTGACATATTTTTTGATTTGAAAATTTTTAGACTATGCTAGAATGGCCTTATGGTAAAAACAACAAACAAGGCAACAAAAACTACTAAACAAAATAATATACGCATCCCTCCTCAAAACATTGAATCAGAACAAGCAGTATTAGGTTCTATAATGCTTCGAAAAAATGCAATACATGAAATAGAAGACGTGATATCTCCTGAATCTTTTTATGTTGAGAAACACAAGAAAATTTTTCAAGCAATGCTTGATCTATTTCTCAAAAATGAACCAATAGACATGCTTTCACTTTCTACAAAACTCAATGAACAAAAATTACTAGAAAGCATTGGTGGAAATGTGTATCTTGCAGAAATAGTAAACACAGTTCCCTCTTCTACAAACATAAAACACTATGCCGATATCGTGCAAAAAAAATATGTTCTAAGAAATTTAATAGAAGCAGCAGATTATGTATCTGAACTCGCATTTGAAGAAGGCGATGAACATATGGATGACATTTTAGATATGGCAGAAAAAAAAATATTTAGTGTGATTTCATCACCTAAAAATCAAAAATTTGTCAATTTAAAAGATGCTCTGCCAGAAGCTTATGAACGATTAGAAAAATTACACGAACACAAAGGTATGTTGCGTGGACTTCCAACTGGTTTTAAAGATTTAGATAATATGCTTTCTGGATTCCAAAAATCAGATTTAATAATTCTTGCAGCACGACCAAGTATGGGTAAAACTACTCTCGCCCTAGACATAGCTCGCATGGCTTCTACTGTTCATGAAAAATCCGTAGTTATATTCTCTCTAGAAATGTCCTCGCAACAATTAGTGGACAGAATGCTTTCAGCTGAAAGCCGAGTTAATGCATGGAATTTAAGAACAGGACGTATCTCTGATGAGAAAGGAGACTTTGCAAAGCTTCAACATTCACTAGATAAGTTGGCAAAAGCAAAAATTTATATTGATGACCAAGCTGGAAATTCTATAGTAAGGATGAAGGCTCTTTCTCGTAGATTGAAAGCAGAAAAAGGACTTGATCTTATTGTTGTAGATTATTTGCAGTTAATGAGCACTTCGAAAAATTATGACTCGATGGTGAATCAAGTAACAGAAATCAGTAGATCGCTCAAAAGTTTGGCAAAAGAATTAGACGTACCAGTTTTAGCTCTTTCTCAGCTTTCTCGAAACATTGAAAGTCGTGGTGGCAAACCTCGCCTATCTGACTTACGTGATTCTGGATCTATTGAACAAGACGCAGATGTGGTAATGTTCATTCACCGTGAAGATAAATACAAAGATGAATCTGAAAAAACGAACATTGTTGAAATTTTAGTTGAAAAACATAGAAATGGTCCAGTTGGGAAAATCGAACTTTATTTCGATGAGAAAACTACAACATTCCAAAACCTTGAAAAAACCAATTTAAGCGATTTTACCCCAGCAAAAGTAAAAGGAGATTTAGATGAATTTTAATAACACAAAGGCAAGACCTAACATGTTAGGTCTT
>JBAWYA010000008.1:0-13520 GCA_037143815.1 bacterium
TTGAAGACTTTTTTACTAATCTGAATTGGGAAGTTGTAGAAGAAAATTTCAAAAAGGCTAATTAGAAAGATAGGAAGAAGTTTTTAAGGGGTTTTACGAGCGACGGCGAGTAAACTTCAGGATTTTTTAAGCTTCAAAAAATCCGTACCGGTAAAACTTCTTCCTGTCTTTCTAATTTATAAAAAAACTTTTAATACTCCTGCCAAAAAGTCTATAAATAAAATAGGCGTAAATAATTATTGTTAAAACAAGTGGAAAATTTGGAAAAGAAAAAGATGCAAAAGGTAGATTTGAAAAGAAACCCACAATCCAAAGTTCGTAATGTAAAAATAAGTATGAAATATACCCTATCGGCACAGCAAACACATAAAAAATTAACCCAACGAAACCAGTCAGACAACCAAGAAACATTGTAAAAGGAATAAAAGGCAAAATCAAAATATTTGCTGGCAATGCAACAATTGAAAGATTACCCATCTTGTATAAAATAAAAGGCAAAACAAAAATATAAGCGGCACAAGTGACAGACACAATATCCCTAAGCTGAAAACGCTCGGTCACCCACATAAAATATTTTTCAATTCTAGGCGCAAAGAAAATCACAGCAATCGTGGCGATGAAAGAAAGCTGAAAAGAAACATCATATACGAGCACAAATGGATTCAAAATTATCATAAAAACACCAGCGAGAATAAGCCCGCGCGCCACATCATAATTCCTACCGGTCGCGCGGGCCACCAATGCCAAAGTCGCCATTATACCCGCTCGTATTGCTGTAGAACTCCCACCAGTCATCAAAACAAAAAGCAGAATTGCCAAAATCCCCATACCAATTCCTAATTGTTGAGGTAAAAATTTAAATAATTTCATAAACCATTCTGCGACTATTGTCACATTGTATCCAGACAAAGCCACAATATGTATCGTGCCAGTATTCACAAAGCTCTGCCTTAAAGACTGATCAAAAGCAGATTTCTCCCCCAATATGAGCCCACCCATCAAAAGTGATTCTGGACTTTGAATTGCCAAATTTATTTTTTCTACAAATTTTTCTTTAATAGAAAACAAAAAGCTTTTAATTTTATTACCGTGACCGTGTGAAATGATTTCCGCATCTGCATAATTCATCACATAGAGAATTCCATCTTTTCGTAAATAATTTATATAGTCAAAATTTTTACCCTGATCAGTGACAAAATTCTCTGGCTTTTCTAATTTTCCAGACAATTTCACCTCATCTCCATATTTAAAATCCTCACCAAAATTTACAGTAACTAGAATTTTAGTTTTGGCGGGAAAAGGTCTTGCCTTAAGGGAGTCCAAGGCAAGACCTTGAGGAGCCGAAACTTCAATAATCAATTTTTGATTATTCTCTCTCACATCTGGCTCATCTATAATCTCTCCCACAAAAGAAAACTTTTGACCAACTTCTGACTCGAAAGTACTAGGTGGTGACACATCAACCATATGAAATCTAAAAATTCCAAAACAAAAAGCTAATATGAAAACTGAAGCTATAATCCCCCATTTGTTTTTTGAAATTAAAGAAAAAAACAAAAATAAAGCAAAGCTAATAAATCCAAGCAAAATTACTAAATAAAAATCTATAAACAAAAAAGAGCGTAAAAACACTCCAAAAATAAAACCGAAACAAATTGAATAGAAAACTTTATCTTGCATTTAAAAATTAAATCAAAAAATATATTATTTTATTTTTTAAGTTCCACTGGTATACCTTCGGCAAAACTAGAGGAAAAAAATATCAAATTATAAACTAATTCTTAACACAACGAACACTAGCACCAAAGGAAAAAGGTGCAAAAAGAGTCGCCATTCCAGACACAAGAAACAAATAACCATTGGCATAATTCCCCCCAGGATCACTTGACCAGTAGGCGCCTTGAGTACCTAGCAAATGAAAAGAACCATTACTGCCATAACGTAACCCCCCCACTGTCAGCCTTAACGATGAACTGTATGCTGTAGCGGAATTAGTAATTCCTGCGTCTGCTATTAATGTTCCCCACTCTGTTTCCGTAGGTAGACGGAATCCTGTCGGACATGGGTTGTTGATTCCATTTACTCCTTGCCATAGATTATTGTTACTTGGATTACGCCAGTTATCATTCAAACCCTCAGTTATTATAAATAAATTTGTCCCAGGATTATCAGTTGAACTCAGTGTAGTAGTTGAACCATAGACTGCCGTTGCATCTGTCGCTGTCGTATGTGTGATTAGTTGATGTCCATCAGCTAATCTACCCCACTGGAAAAGACTGCCATAGGCTTGATAATCATCAAAAGATGTGGCGACTCTTGTGGCACCGAGATTGCGGTCTAGCCATCTTTTATTATCAGAGCCAACTGCTATTCCATAAGTTAAACCATCAGATCCGATGATTGGACCAGCGATAATGAATGTTATTACTGTAGTTATTTTGCCCGCTTCTGTAGTAGTAACCACAATTGTAGGAAGTGTTGTTGTGGGAACAACTTGATAATCTGTTCCACTGACATAAGCGCTTCCATTAATGGTAATGGTGGAAGTAGCAGAGCCAGCATCAGTGACGGTGAATTTAATTTTGTCTGCAGTATTTGCGACCCAGTCTGTGATCACACCCGTAGTGTTTGTAGTACCGATTGCTGGAATAACGACATTAGTCACTCCACCGACTGGGGCAGTACTGCCGACTGCCAAGACAACTGCACTTGGGACTGCGGCATAGTCTTGAACTACTGGGAATACTGCTGACACCACTCCGGAATTAATGCTATTTGTTGTTGTGGCTCCAGCGACTGTAAAGAAATTGGCGGGAACACCACTTAAAATGTAACCCGTTTTTGGTGTGATGGTAATAGTAGCGGTGTAAACTGTGCCAACAGAAAAAGTGGAAGGATTTCCATTCCAAGAAATTGTGGCTGTGTATTGTGTAGTTGCTGTGATCGTAGCTGTTGGTATTGCTCCTGAGATTGGAGCGGCAACTCCAGCTATAGATGAAGCATTAATGATCGCACGTGTAATCACTCCCGTAGCTGTCGTATAGTTTACAGGCTTAATATAGTTTTCTGCTTGTGCTCCACTTAGAGTGTAGACAACAGTAATTGTTTTTCCTGTACCGACAGATGATGTATTATAATTAGCAACTGCACTCACAGTAACAACATCTGGACTGATGATTCCGCTTAAAGTGCCAGCAGTCACGACAGCTGTCGTGTTTGTATCGTATGGTTTTGATGTGGTAATTGTGGGGCTTGTGATGGTTGATTGAATTTGTGTAATCACTCCCGTAGCTGTCGTATAGTTTACAGGCTTAATATAGTTTTCTGCTTGTGCTCCACTTAGAGTGTAGACAACAGTAATTGTTTTTCCTGTACCGACAGATGATGTATTATAATTAGCAACTGCACTCACAGTAACAACATCTGGACTGATGATTCCGCTTAAAGTGCCAGCAGTCACGACAGCTGTCGTGTTTGTATCGTATGGTTTTGATGTGGTTAATGAAATAGGGTCAGTAATAGTTAATTGTTTCAGAGCTGTTGCTGGGAATACTGCTGACACCACTCCGGAATTAATGCTATTTGTTGTTGTGGCTCCAGCGACTGTAAAGAAATTGGCGGGAACACGAGAGAGGGTGTGACCAGTTTTTGGTGTAAGGGTAATGATTGCTGTATATGATGTGTTTCCAGTAAAGGTTGTCGGGTTTCCATTCCAAGAAATTGTGGCTGTGTATTCACTAGTGTCTGCAATAGTAGCTGTGGGAGTTCCATCAGCTACTGGTATTGTTACTCCAGAAATTTCTGTCGTATTGATAGTAGTTAGAATTCTTTTTCCTCCATGAATGAAAACTTTAGCGCTGTAAGATGCTGGGATCATTTGTGTAACAGTATTAGTTGAACAGGGTAAACCTGTCATTGTGTTAAAACCTATTGTAGAAGTACAACCTGTTGATAAATTTCCTGAAACTATAGGACTGGTATTAGTAAACAAGATCGTTTGAGACTTAGAGCCAAACACCCCATCAGCTGTTAAACCTTTAGATTTCTGCCAAGCAATGAATGCTAGTTTAGTCTTTTGACCAAAATTACCATCTGCTAAAATATTTAAATTTGTTTGCAAACATTTTACATCATTTCCTTTTGAACCAAGTTTTAGGGTGGTGGTGATTTTGCAAGAATCAGCTTTAGCTGTATTTATTAAGGTAAAAGCTCCTAGAAAAACGACAGAGAAAATACAAAATGACCCTATAATATTTTTTGATGTTTTTAACATATTGTATTAATATACTACAACTTTTCGATATGGCAAATCAATAATTCTTATTTCTCAAGTTCCACTGGTATACCTTCGGCAAAACTTGTAGCTATTAAGTCTGCCCTTTCGTTATATTTATCACCATTATGTCCCTTTACATGAGTCCACTTTATTTTTAATTCTTCTGTGAGTTTATATAATTCTTCCCACATTTCACGATTCGCGACTGGCTTTTTTTCAGCATTTCGCCAATTATTTTTCTGCCACTTAATAATCCATTCAGTAATTCCCAAAATCACATATTTAGAATCTGAAATAATCTCTATGTCAAAGTGTCTCTTTGACATATTAGATTTTAAATATTTCAAGGCTTCTATCGGCGCAGTTAGTTCCATTTGGTTATTTGTAGCGTGATCTTTATTGCCCCCAATTTCAAAAACCTTATCCCCTGTTATGATAATGACCCCCCAACCAGACTTTCCAGGATTCCCCTTCGACGCACCATCTGTATAAACTTTTATTTGATTTTTTTTCATATTATATCTTCTATTCTTAATCTTAACTCTTCCCTGCCCCGAAATCTAGACAGGTCAAAAGTTGCTAATAAATTAACACCCAAACCTTCAACTAAAATATTTTTAAAAGAATCAATGCCAGAAAAAAAAGAAATAGCTTTAACCTTATTTCTACCAGAATCAGAAAAAATAATTTCCAAATGTTCACCAGAGCCATTCTTGCCAAATTTCTTTATTTTATCTATCTTAACATTTTCAAAAAGAAAAACTGGTTTTGGATTTCCAAACCCAAATGGTGACATTTTATCTATCTCACGCCAATTCTTCATATTCACATTATCTAAAGTCAACTTTACATCATAACTATCCTTTCCTAAATCAGTTGAAGGGTCTCGCTTTATTTTATTGAAAGAAACAGACAAAGCCTCTTCTAGAAAATGAATTTTCTCATTATGAACAGTAAAACCTCCAGCAAGCTCATGCCCTCCAAATTCTAGAAAAGATTCACTAGTCACAGTCATAAGTTCTACCACCGACACCGATCCATCACTGCGACAAGAACCCTTGATGCAATCATTCTCATCTTTACCCCAAACGAAAACTGGCTTTTGATATTCATCAGAAATTTTTCCAGCGACAAGTCCCAAAACACCCACGCGCCACTTTGGATTGCCTATCACTATCACCTCTCGTATTTCAATCGTCTCAAACTTTTTGTGAACCTCACGCATAATACTTGTGACAATGGTTTTTCTCTCATCATTTATTTTTGTCAGATGATTTGCGAGAATCCCTGCTTTTACTTCATCCTCTGTAGCAAGAAGTTCGTAAGCCCTCATCGGATCATCCATACGTGATGCGGCATTCAATCGAGGTGTCACCATAAAACCTATATCATCAGATGAAAGATGTTTCTGATCTATATTCATTTTTGCAAGAAGTTTCTGTAAACCTGGACGAGGAGATTTCTTTAGCACCTTCATTCCAAAATATGAAATAGCTCTATTTTCTCCCAAAAGAGGAACCATATCAGAAAGCGTAGCTAAACCTGCCATATCAAGCATCCATTTTTCACCACCTTCTCTGATCTTAAAAAATTCACCATATTTTTTTATAAATCCTTGTACAAATTTAAAAACAACACCAGCTCCACACAACATTTTCTCTGGATAACCTGCCCCGACAGTATCGTCGGGGTCATCAACCTTCGGATTCAAAACTGCATAGGCTCGAGGTAAAATTTCTTGTGGTAAGTGATGATCTGTGATTATCGTATCAATTCCAGAAACAGATGCTTGTGCCACTTCAGCAATTGCTGTAATTCCAAGATCAACAGTTATTAAAAGTTTTACATTTGACCCAGCAAACTTTTCTATCGCTTCCAGATTAAGCCCATAACCTTCAGAATTTCTTTGTGGTATATAAACTTCATAATTCTTATATCCCACAAGTTGAAATAAATCATTCAAAATCACAGCCCCCGGAATACCATCACAATCATAATCAGCATAAATAACTATCTTTTCCCCAGCATCTATGGCTTCATAAAGACGAACACATGCTTTCTCCATATCTCGCATTAAAAAAGGATCATGTAATTGCTTGTATTCTGGATTTAAAAAAATCTCCGCCTGAATCGGATCAGAGATTCCCCTTTTTTCTAAAAGCGTCCTCAACAATTCACCATATCGTTGCATGGATGAAATTTTAACACAGTTTGTTATAATATTCTTATGGAAGAAAATAGTTGCATTTTTTGTAAAATAATAAAAAAAGAAATTTCTTGCACTAAAATCTATGAAGATGAAAACTTTTTAGCTTTTCTAGATATACAGCCAGTATCCGATGGGCATACTTTAATTATTCCCAAAAAACACATCGTCTGGATGCAAGAAGCCGATGATGAAACGATATCAGAGATTTTCAAATTAACTAAAAAATTAATGCTTGCAACCAAAAATGGAGTTAAATGCGATTATGTGCAAGTCAGCATTGTGGGAAAAGACGTCCCCCATTTTCATATACATTTAATTCCAAGATATTTAAAAGATAAGCTATCTATGTTTCCAACAAAAAAATACAAAGATAAAGAATCAACTGAGGTAGCAAAAAAAATTACCCAAGAGCTTTAATACCCGGTAATGTGCCATTTGCAAGAAAATCTAATGTTGCACCACCACCAGTAGATACAAAAGAAAATTTGTCTTCCATTTTCATTGTCGAAATAATAGAAACAGTATCTCCCCCGCCAATAATGCTTTTAGCTTTTGATTGTGAAACTAATTTAAGTATTTTTTTTGTAGATTCAGCACCCCCATCCTCATATTTACCAAGTGGGCCATTCCAAAGAATAAATTTATATTTTTTTATTAACAGACCAAGATTAACAACTGATTGATTGCCAATATCTATAATAATCTCATCTTTTCTTATCTCGTTAATATTTTTATTAACCAATTCATTTATAGATTTTACTAAAACATCAACCGGTAAAATTAATTTCTTGTTTTTCAATAAAGCCTCAATACCGTAATTAGTATCATCGACTAAAGACTTACCAACTTCATATCCTTTAGCTTTAATAAAATCATTAGCCAAAGCTCCACCAATAAAAACTTGATCAGCTAATTTTAAATATTTTTTAATTAAAGGCATTTTTGTAGAAAATTTAGCTCCACCCAAAATAAACAGAAATGGGTGCTTTGGATTCTTAAAAGCATAAGACAAATTTCTTATTTCAGCCTCCAATTGCAATCCAGCAAAACTTAGCATAAGTCTAGGAAGCGAAACTATAGAAGCATGCTCTCGATGAGAGACCGAAAAAGCATCATTAACATAAATGTCCCCCATCTTTGCCAGATCTTTAGCAAAATTCAAATCATTACCCTCTTCACCTGAAAATTTTCTAATATTATCAAAAAATTCAACTTTACTAGAATCAATTTTTGATATTTCAAAAAAACATTTTATCACTGGTTGTAAACTTTCTGTGCCATCTTTACCAAGATGTGTAATCAAAACAATTTTTACTGCACCTTTCTTGAGCAAGAGATTAATTGTAGACAAAGAAGCTTTAATACGAAAATCATCTTTCACCTGACCATCTTTAATAGGCACATTGAAATCTACTCTCACAATCACCGTTTTGCCTTTTATATCTCCTATTTGTTTAATGCTTCGCATATTTTTAATTAAAAAAAATTACTTTGCTAAACTTTCTGCAATATTAATAATCTCTACAAATTTTTTCGCATCCAAACTAGCCCGACCAACGAGCAACCCATCGACACCGCCATCTTTCAAAAACCCAGATGCGTCTTTTTCGTTAACAGAACCACCATAAATAATTTTCACATTAGATGCATCAGATCCAAATTTGTCTGAAAGTATCTTGCGGATAAAAATAGCCATCTCTTGGCAATCGAGAGAATTGGCATCTTTACGATTAACTGTCGTAGAAATCGCCCAAATCGGTTCATAAGCAATAATAACTTTTGAAATTGAATTCTTGGAAATTCCAAGAAGACATTCCTCTAATTGTGTTTTAACTAAATTAAAATAACTATGATTTTCATCACGAAAAGTTTCACCCACACACAATACAGGCCCAAGCCCAGCTTCAAGTGATGCTTTTATTTTCTTATTTATATCATTATTACTCTCCCCAAGAGCTCTCCTCTCTGAATGCCCTAAAATAACATACTTGGCGCCAATATTACAAAGCATTTCTGCCGAAACTTCCCCAGTATAAGCACCAACATTATCCCAAAAAGCATCTTGGGAACCCAGAAAAATTTTTTTAGAATTTTTGGCTTTTAATAAACTAAGATAAATAAACGGCGGGCAAATTATAATTTCTGTTTTTTTAATATCAGAAACATTTTTCAAAACACCGGTAAACAATTTATCAGCTTCTTTTAGTGAAGCAGGGTTCATCTTCCAATTTCCTATAATAATCTTTTTAGACATATAGCAAATTATATCATAATACGTTAAAATATAAATATGAATCAAAAAGGTTTTACTCTTATCGAAAGCTTGATAGGTATTGCTATTTTTGTGATGTTGGTTGGTGTTGTATATCAAGCAATTGTTGTAATTTACAAAGGAGCTTCTTTAAATTGGGAAAACACCACCGTTTCATTTCTCGCCAGTCAATATTTAGAAAATGCCAGAAATATTCCATATTCACAAATTGGCACCATTCAAGGAAATCCCCATGGGGATTTGCCAGATCAAGTAAATCCAAGCAATATTATAGTTGGCAATACCACATATCAAGCCTATTTTGAAATAGCTTTTATTGATGATCCATCAGATGGTACTCTTATCTTAAATACTGATCTAGCTCCAAATGACTACAAGCAAGTAAAATTATCAATCAAAAATACCACAACCGACAAAATTACTAATTATGTAACAAATATTGTTCCAGTTGGACTTGAAGATATGATAAACGGTGGAGCACTTTCGCTCTCCGTTATAGATGCTGTTGGTCAAGGAGTGCCAAATGCAACAATAAACATAACTAATCTTTTATTAAATCCGAGTATAAATTTAACAAGAACTAGCGATGCAAATGGAAAATGGATAGAAGTTGGTTTACCTAGTAGTCCAAACAGTTATCATGTAGCTGTCACAAAAAATGGCTACTCATCCGACCAAACTTATCCAATAACTATTACAAACCCAAGCCCAACAAAACCAGATGCCACGATCATTAGTGGTCAAGTTACACAAATAAGTTTTGGTATAGATAAAACTAGTAATTTAACTTTCAATACTTTAGATAAGACTTGTGGTGTTATTCCTTCAGTTGGAATTGGAATCAGGGGAACAAAATTAATTGGAACACCAAGTGTGTTTAAATATGAAAATAGCTTCACGTCAAATGGTAATGGTCAGGTGATACTTAACAACACAGAATGGGACAACTATACTCCAGCGCTTATTGGAGACACTTATATGATTTATGGATCTTCTCCAATCCAACAAATAAATCTCTTACCAGACACTACTCAATTATTCAATTTAATCCTTGGCCCTAAAACCACAAACAGTTTACTGGTAATAGTAAAAGATTCAGCAAGTGGAAATCCAATAGAAGGAGCAAGTGTGACATTGACCAACTCCAATCCAGAGAAAAATGTAAATGCAATCACTGGCGGTAGCCTATGGAGTCAGCAATTCTGGGATGGTAGTTCAGGTCAAACAAATTGGGCTAACGTAAATAAATACTTTCAAGATGATGGAAATATCAGCACTAACAATGTTCCACTAGCTATGAGATTAATAAACGATGGAAACAAAACACTCGCAAACTCTGGATGGTTGGAATCATCATCTTTTGACACAGGAAGCGATACTACCAAATATACAACTTTAAACTGGCAACCAACCTCTCAAGACCCATTAGTAACTGTAAAATTTCAAATAGCTACAAATAACGACAATATGAATTGGAGTTTCAAAGGTCCAGATGGAACCTTTGGGACATATTATACCAATTCTGGAACAAGTATAAATTCCTCTAATGATAACAAAAGATACATTAGATATAGAGCATATTTATCAACAAGCGATACAAATAAAAATCCAACAATAACTAGCGTAAACATAAATTATGTTTCCGGATGCTTTACTCCAGGACAAGTAATCTTTCTAAATCTAACAGCGTCGCCACAAGAACAAGAAGAACCTGGAACTTATAATGTCACCGTAAGTATGGATGGATATGCTACAAATAAAATTTCCAATTTAAATATTAATGGCTATCAGAGTTTACAAGTATTATTAACAGCAGATTAATATGAAAACAAATTACACCCAATCAGGTTTTACTCTAGTGGAAACACTTATAACTATATTTATTTTCAGTATTATTATGATGGGAACATCATTAATGCTTAAAGATATTTTAGTAAATGCGAAACAGCAATACGGAGTTATAGATAGTATTGACCAAGCAAGAAGAATTGCTAATAGTTTTGTTAATGAAATTCGCAATGTGACATATGGTGCAAATGGCTCATATCCTTTAAATGTAACCTCAGACACTGAAATAATTTTCTTCTCAACAACGCAAAAAAATGATGGAACAATATCAAGAATAAGGTATTACATATTAAATAATATTTTATACAAAGGAATAACTCTGCCTGCAGGTAGTCCCCCATCTTATGTTGGACAACCTGAAACTATTACTACACTTATTACCAAAATGTCGCTCAGCGCAAATCCTCTGTTTTACTATTATAATGGCGACTATGGCGGAACTGGTAATTCTCTTGTTCAACCTGTCAATAAAAACCAAATAAAATTTGTTAAAATAAATTTAACTGTTCTAAAACAACTTACCGCAACATCAAACACAACATTCACAGTTTCTGCTGGGGCAAGTATGAGAAATTTAAAAAACAATCTAGATAACTAATAAATACACAATGAATATTAAAATTGATGTAAAAAAAAATAAATTCAATAAAGGAGAAATAATATTGCTTTTACTTATTGTTATTTTTATTTTTTCTCTAACAATGTCTCCAATTATAAGTTGGATTATAACCACCAGCAAAGCCATTCGTGCTGGAACAAGCAAAGAACAAGCTCTACAAATCGCAGAAGCTGGAATAAATTATTATCAATGGCATTTAGCTCACTTTCCCACTGATTACAAAGATGGCACAAATATAGCAGGACCATATGTTCATGATTACACCGATCTTGATACACAGACAACTATCGGACAATATAGTCTCACCATAATCCCTCCCTTAAATGGTTCAACAATAGTCACCATAACATCTACAGGTTACACTATTAATAATCCGCAAGTGAAAAGAACAATCACAGCAAAATATGGGATCCCATCTCTGGCAGTATATTCATTTTTAAGTAATGATATTATTTGGATCGGCTCGACAGAAACCGTCAATGGACAAATACAATCAAATAATGGCATTCGTTTTGATGGTATAGGTAATGCGCCGATCAGCTCTGCAAAAAGCACTTATATGTGTTCGAAGGCTCAAAGTGGTCCGTGTCCAATCACTAAAAATGGAGTTTGGGGTAGCGCCAGCCAAGCAGTCCAAAGTTTTTGGCAGTTTCCTGTTCCAGCAATTGATTTTTCTTCATTGACTTCAAACCTTGCTAATATGAAAGGTTCTGCGCAATCTGATGGTATATATTTACCGCCATCAAATACAAATGGATATTCACTAGTATTCAATGATAATTCTACTGTTTCAATTTATAAAATTACTTCACTTTTAAATACTCCCGTTGGATCGGATATAAATAAAGTGGTTCACAATGAAGACATTGATTATAACGCTCGAAGTCTACAGTATACCAAAGCACTTCCAAATAATGGAATTATATACATAGAAGATAATGCTTGGGTGGAAGGAATAGTAAATGGACGAGTCATGGTCGCAGCTGCTAAACTACCTTATGTTTCAACAACTGCGCCAACTATATATATACCAAACAATATAACATACAAGGCTAAAGATGGATCAAGTGTTTTAGGACTTTTAGCTCAAAAAGATATTGTTGTTACCTATAATGCTCCGACAAACTTAGAAATTGATGCCGCCCTTATTTCCCAAAATGGAAGCACTCAATTTTTTTATTATCCGGGTTCACCATTAGCAATTAAAAACAGTATATCCATATATGGATCAATTATGACTTTTGGCCAATGGACTTGGACTTGGGTAAGTGGAAGTACTAACGTGTCAGGATACGCTAAAACCATCGACACGTATGATGATAATCTTTTATATTCACCACCACCATCTTTTCCTTTATCATCAGACGGTTATAAGCAAATAAGTTGGATTAGTAATTAAAAAATAAAAAAATATATGACCCATTCGACAAACTAAGGGTTATGGTGATAAAATAGAACCATGAAAAAAGCAATATTTCCAGATTCAAAATTACTACAACCAATACTTGACACAAATGTCCACGCAGACATTTCTAGAAACATCAACAGCGGTACAGAAAACACAACACCACCGCCAAACATAGAAAAAACCTCTAACAATACACAAACTGTTCTCGTCCCACCCACCGACAACACCACGACTGGAACATTTTCTTATTATTTACCAAGTATTATAACTATCCTTCTCTCACTGTTTTTTATTGTTTTCTTTACATTAAAAAAAATAAAGAGAAAATAAAAAATTAGTTTACATTACCCAAAACTGAATAAAGTGGTGAAATCATAGATATAGCAAAAAATCCAACTGCCGCACCGATAACAACCATAAGCAAAGGTTCGATTATAGTAGAAAGATTTTTAGTTTTATTTTCAATCTCCTCTTCATAAAACAAAGAAATTTCAAGCAACATATCAGACAACTTTCCAGTCTCTTCCCCTACTTGTATCATCTCTGCCATCATCACTGGATAAAATTTCTCATTGGCTTCAAAAACCGAGGAGAAAGGAATTCCTTTTTCTACTGCGGTTTTAGCTTCTTCTAAAATCTTTTTATAATAACTATTCTGAACCACATCTTCAGTAATTTCTACTGCGCGTGTTATAGAAACTCCAGCTAATAAGAGTGAAGACATGGTGCGAGCAGTACGGGCAGTGTTTAATTCTTTTGTTAAACTTCCAATAACTGGAAGTTTAATAATAGCGTAATCAATATATTTAGCCATAAACTTGGCACGGAAAAGTGAAAATAAACAGAAAGCCACAGATATTATAATTACAAAAGTGAGTATTAAATTAC
>JBAWYA010000009.1:0-12839 GCA_037143815.1 bacterium
CCTGAAGCTAATGCAATATTGCAGGCAAAAATATCCTTTTTCCATTTTATTTCTAAACTAGAAATTTTTCCATCAATACTTGAATCAAAGATATCTAAAATGTCTGTGTCTAAAAGTCGCATATAGGTTTGGGTTTCTGGATCACCAAAACGTGAATTAAATTCAAAAACTTTTGGACATTCTTTGGTTATCATTATTCCTGGGTATAATATTCCAACGAACGGTCTTCCCTCTTTTTCCATTCCTTCTATTGTCGGCGCTATTATTTCTTTGTTGATACGAGCCATAAGTGCATCATCTACAAAAGGAAGTGGTGCTATTACTCCCATTCCGCCAGTATTTGGTCCGATATTACCATCAAAGATGCGTTTATGATCTTGTGATGGTGGAAAGATTTTATAATTTTTACCATCTGAAATTGTGTGTATAGAAATTTCTATTCCTGACAGATATTCTTCGATCACGACTTCGTTTCCAGCATTTCCAAAAACTTTTTTTACTAAGATTTTATTTAATGCCTCAATAGCTTCTTCTTTTTTTTGTGCGACTGTGACACCTTTTCCCAATGCAAGCCCACTTGCTTTAATTACAATAGGTAATGTTCCTTTTTCTACATAAGTTTTAGCTTTTTTAAAATTTGTGAAAATCTCATATTTAGCTGTTGGAATTTTGTGCCTCTTCATGAATTCTTTTGCATAGGCTTTTGACCATTCTAGTTCACTTGCAGACTTGGTTGGACCCCAAATACGCATATTTTGTGCTTGGAAAGCGTCTACAATGCCGAGCGCGAGTGGGTCATCAGGTAAAGCTAATGTCAGGTCTATTTTCTCTTTTTTTGCGAATTCTAGCAGTTTTGGGATGTCAGTGGCAGAGATATCAACATTTATACCCAGCTCTAAGGTTCCAGCATTTCCAGGCGCAAAATAAAGCTGTATTACGCGAGGGGATTGTTTAATTTTCCATCCGATAGCATGTTCCCTTCCTCCACTTCCGATTATTAATATTTTTTGTTTATCTGCGTAAGTAAGTTTTTTTATTTGCATAATTTTTCTAAAACTTCTATGTATAATTTATTCTCTTTTATTTTAAGTCTTCTATATAATGATTCTACATTATCAGAAGTTTGAATTTTTTCAAATGTTCTTCCTAAAACTAGCCCGAAATCAAAATTTAATGTTAAAAAATGAACAGATGAACCCGAAAAAGTAGATTTTTGGTTAAAAAAATTATTGATAGCTTTTGTTGTAAGCATACCTTTATTCCAAAGCGCTTTTGTTCCATCTGGATTTTCCATATTGCCGTCAATTTTGTCTGGAATTAGTCCAGGATGTAAATTTAAAATTTTGTTAGAGAAATTAAGTATTACATCATCGGTGACAATTTGTCTCCATCCAGCTAGACAGACATAATCAGGATTTAATTTTTGCAAAAGTGGTAATAGATTTTCTTTTCTTTCACAAATTTCAATTTTTAAATTATGTTTTTTTGCGCGTTCTAAACCCAAAGCATTTGTTGTATCTGAAATTACTGCACAAATTTCTGCTTTGATTTTGCCTTTCTCAATACCATCAATTATCGCTTGGAGATTTGTGCCAGTGCCAGTATTGGAAATAAGGATTGCGAGTTTTAATTTGTTATTCTTTTGGGACGTCATAACTTACTTCGTCTTTGCGTTCTTTTAAATCAATAGGATAAATACCTGTAAAACATGAAGTGGATAAATGTTCTTTTGGTAAGCCGATAGATTTTATTAATCCATTCAATGAAAGATAACTCAATGATGTAGCTCCAAGGAATTTACGAATTTCTTCTGTAGTTTTATGAGATGCAATTAACTCATTTTGGTTTGGAGTATCCATTCCATAAAAATCTGGAAAACGTATTGGTGGAGAAGAAACTATAAGATGCACTTCTTTTGCTCCTGATTTAAAAAATGTTTCCACTAATCTTTTACAAGTATTTCCTCTGACGATGGAATCATCTATGACTGCTATTCTTTTGCCTTTTATGACTGAAGGAAGCGGTATGAGTTTCAATGCGACACTGTGTCGGCGAGATTTTTGATCAGGTTCAATGAAAGTTCTATGTACATAACGATTTTTTACCAAAGCCATTTCGATAGGAATACCAGTAGCTTCACTATATCCAAGTGCGACAGGAGTAGCTGTATCAGGGACAGGCACTATTATGTCTGCTTTTATTTTGAATTCACTAGCTAGAGTTTTTCCAAAATTTTTTCTAACCTCATATATTAATTTACCATTCAAAATACTATCTGGTCGAGCAAAATAAACATATTCAAATATGTCATGGTTTGGAGTTCCTTTTGCTAGTTGTTTACTTTTTATTCCATTTTCATTTATCACAATCATTTCTCCAGGTTGTATTTCTCTAATAAAAGTTGCGCCGATGGTTTGAAGAGCGCAGGTCTCTGAAGCGACAATGTAACCCTTGTCTATTTTTCCTAATGCAAGCGGTCGCATACCATAAGCATCTCGTACTGCGATTAAAGTATTTTTATTTATCATTACTAATGAAAAAGCGCCAGTGATCAAAGGGAAAGCTTTTTCTACAGATTTTGATAGTGAGTCTCCGTCTTTTATATGATAATCAATCACATCAGTGATGAGTTCAGAATCCATACGATTTTTTTGTAAAGCTTTTTTTGATGCTAGAAAAATTTCAAGGGCTCGGACACTTGGCAGATTGCCATTATGCGCTAACGCAAAAGTAGATTCTTTGTTGATGATGGGTTGAGCGTGATCTAATGCTCCTCCGCCAGAAGTTGAATATCTATTGTGCCCGATACCCATGTGTCCTTTCAGGTCTTTTATATTTTTTTCTATATAAACTTGAGCTACCAATCCTGCGCCTTTGTGAGTGTAAAGTTTTTTTCCATCGCTGGTTGTTATGCCAGATGCTTCTTGACCTCTGTGTTGTAATGCAAATAAACTAAAAAAAGCTAGTTTTGATACTGGTAAATTTTTAGCGTATATACCTACAATTCCACATTTTTCTCTTAATTCGCTCATATTTGTTTAACATTAAAGACTACCACTAGTATATCTAAAATAGTAACAATGTCATAGTATTTAGTATATTTCTTGTTGGTAACACTTCTCGCAATATATTTTATAAATTTCACTTTTTTCTTTTGAATGAGTAGTTTGTATTTTAATACCACAAGAAGCACACAAGGCATCATTTAAGACTCTTTTATTTCGAAAATCCATTCGTCTTTGGTGACGACAGTTGAAACATTTAGATGGAAGCATTAATCCCATTCTTTTATAAAAACCAATTTCTCTGGAAATAAAACGATAATTTTTATTACACGATTCACATTTTAAGATTTTATTTAAAAGTTTTTCATCAGTATAATCTTCTATATTTTTTGGTAAGTCTTCATAAGTACAATTTTCTTGTCCATTTGTGCTTGGAATATCATCCCGCCAAGTGAAGCCTTGAACAAGAGCTTGTTCTTTTTTTAGTGGCATATATTCATTTGTAATTGATTCATTGTATGCAAATGGACTCATCCAAATTGGAAAGAAATTACCCCAATCCCTTGTTTCTTTCATATTCTCAATAATTTTTGGTACAAGTTTTAAATATTCTTCTTTTGTATACTGTTTGTTTAAAATGTAATATTCTTTATTTCTTAAACCCATACATCCAAAAATATTTTTTGAATTATAACAAAATTGTGAGTAGTAGCTCTCATTTGAATCAACTAAAATATGTGAAAACAATACATTGTGGCTATTAGTACAAGTTAAAATTTGGTAACTAAATTCATTTTCTATTGCAAAAGATCCATCATATACCTCATTTGGTTTTTTTGCTGTGTAGCAGAACTTACTATTTTCCCCTCCTTTTATGTCGAAAGATTGTTGTACATTGTGAGCATTATATATATGATCTCCGGAAACATTACTATTATGTGAGCCAAAGACAGCGCGTGTAGGAATTTCTTTTCTTAATTTTTCTCTCTCATTTATAATATATGCCATACTTTCCATTTTATTTAATGGATATTTTTTTAAGAAATCTTTATAAGCATCTTTTGTAACTGGTTTGTTGAAAATATTATATGATTGTTGTCGTAAACCCACACATCCGATGCAGTTAGTGCAACCTCGACAATCATATAGACCGATAGAATCAACACATGATTCGCACTCTTCTGAATAGATTAATCTATTAGAGCCGATACAATCTGTACATTCATAACAAAGTTCACATTTATAAATATATAAATTATCTGAACAATCCGTCGAATCCCAAACAATATGTCCGTAGTCACAATTTTCATCATTAATGCATCCAAAAACAAAGTAGCAATTATTTGAACGCAAGGTCATATTTGAATATTCACAATTAGTACTCTTTGTGTTCATTAAAGAAAAATGTGGAACTTTATTAAAAAGCTCGTCCATTTGTTTTACGAACGGAATAGATAAATCTAAATCTACTACATATGATGTGGCCTCCCAATCCTCCGCCCACCATTCAGACATTTCATAAACAGGAAATTTTACATCAGGATTATACATAGAGATAATCATTTTCCCTGATTTACTTGAAGGTCTTTTGTATAAAGTCTTAAAATTTCGATGAAGTATTCTTTGTTGCTGTCTGCACTCTGGGCAAAAGGTTGGCGGAGGGACTTTCATTTTTTCATAGAAAGAAAAATCATCCGGCTCAATGATAAAATCTTTTTTACAGTTTTGACAGTTTATCGTTTCCATATAATTTTTGATTATATAATCATTCTTAAAATGTAGCAAAATTTAAAAATTTAAGCTAATATTCAATAATGAAAAATATTGTCACTGTGGGTGGAGGCACTGGGAGCTATACTGTTTTATCTGGACTTAAAAATATTCCAGATGTTTCTCTTACTGCTCTTGTTTCTATGGCAGATGATGGAGGTTCTACGGGAGTATTAATGGATGAACTTGGAGTTTTACCTCCCGGAGATGTGAGGCAATGTCTCGTTGCACTTTCTGAACATAGTGATGTTGTTCGTGAACTTATGAATTATCGTTTTAATGAAGGAACTTTAATGGGGCATAGTTTTGGAAATATTTTCTTGGCCACCTTGGAAAAGGTTACTGGTGATTTTGTAAAAGGTGTAGAAATAGCCTCAGAAATTTTAAAAGTAAAAGGTAATGTGATACCAGTAACAAAAAATAAAGCGCAATTATCTATTTTGCTTTCTGATAAAAAATTAATTGAAGGAGAAAATAAAATTAATCATTCTGATCTTGGCGTTGCTGGTATTAGTAAAATTTTTTATAAAAATAATGTTGAATTAAATGAAAATGCAAAGCGAGCAATTAAAGAAGCGGATTATGTCATTCTTGGTCCCGGAAATTATTACTGTTCCATTATTCCAAACCTTATAGTAAATGGCTTCAAGGAAGCTATTCTTGAAAGTAAGGCTCAGATAATTTTGCCAATTAATCTTACAAATAAACAAGGACATACAATTAATTGGAAAGTAAGTAATTATGTTAAAGATATAGAATCATACCTCGGAAAACTTTTAGATATTATTTTAATTAACAACGAAGCTCCGTCTAAAGAACAGATAGAGCATTATAAACTTCAAGAGGGAGATGGTGTGCTTGTGGAAGATGACCTGCCTCGCCTAGTCAAGGCGGGTTTCAATGATAGTCGCGTCATAAGAACTCCATTACTTTCTCACATTGTATATAATAAAGTGAAAGGAGATACCATTTCAAATCTAAGAGGATTTATCCGTCATGATTCTAGAAAATTAGCAGAATGCATTATAAAAATAATAGAAAAATAAAATGAAATTTATTTTTGATTTTGATGATGTGTTGTTTTCTACGAAAGAATTTAAAAATATTATTTTTAAATGTTTAGAAGAAGTTGGTGTATCAAAATATACAGAAGAACAATATTATAAAGAATTTAGAAGTTTAGAAAACCCTTTTTCTTTTAAAGAATTTATTTCTTCTCTTTTGGCGCATGAAAATAAAAAAGAAATTATAACAGAAGATATTTATGAAAAAATAATGAGTTTGTCTACAAATTTAGCAAATAAAAAATTATTAAAAATAATACAAAATCTTGGAAAAGATAATTGCTATATAGTAACAAGTGGTGAAAAAGAATTTCAGCTTGATAAAATAAAAAGAGCCAACATCGCTGATTTTTTTTGTAAAATTTTTGTAGTTCCAAGTAGTAAAAAAGAAACTATAAAAGATATATGCGCTCAACATAAAAATGAGAAAGTAATTTTTATTGATGATAATATTAAATTTTTTAATGATTTGGATATGGCAAAATGTCCAAATTTAACAACAGTTTTATATAATGAACAAGGTTTAGAGAAATTAACATCTATTTTATTGTTGTCGTAAGGGCTGGAGCTGTGTAAACTTGTAAAATGTTGAATCTCATGTGGCCAATAGTCTGATCTTGTTCGGTTTTGACATTTACTCGCCATTTACCAGATGCTAGATTTGAACGTGTAGAATATGTTCTAAAACCACCGTCTCTCCCACCGACAACAGGCAGGGTTATCTCTTTTTCAGTCGTCCATTTTTTAGTTGTTTCATTATAATGTTGCCATTCATGAATTATATTTATATTTAAATTCTTTGGAGAAAAAATAGCACTAAAAGCATAGACAGGTGATCCTGGAATCTTTTTAAAATCTGGATATAACTTAAAATATCTTTGCCATCCAGAGTCTTCATAAGTGACAACATAATTTCCATCAGCATTTTTTTGTATTGAGTGATATAAGCCAGCATCTTTTAGTGAAAGTGGAATTGGTGGTATGAGATTAGTAAAATATAAAATATTTACTAGTGTAAAAATACCTAAAACTAAATATAAAATTAATTTTTTACTTTTTACTAATCTATCTTTTGTAAAATAAAACAAAGTTTTTACAAAAAGCCCAATAAAAATAAGGCTTAAAAGCCCAGACAATAAAAATATTTGGTCGCCAATTTGATGTAACAATACGGGTACTAGAAAAATTGTAAATGAATAAATAGATAGAAAAAATAAACTTATTTGAAAACTAAGTCTTGTGTAATGTCGCTTTAAGGATTCATTAGCAATAAAAGCTAGAGCAAGAAGAGCTATGAATGGCCATGTTGTAAAAATATCTGCACTTCGAAAATAAAAAACTAAATAAGCTGACAAGATTCCCCCAAAGACAAATTGTAATATGTTTACATACCAAAAATGAGCTTTTTTAGGATTCTTCTCACTCCCCACTTCACTTTCTTGAAGATGAATTAGGGCAATAAAAATTCCTACTATGACAAGATGTCCTAAAATCCAAAGGTTTTCCCAAAGTGTATCTACTCGTTTTAATGTTACTGCATCAAAAACGAAACCGAAAATAAGTGAAAAAGACGAAATAGGTCGTTCAAAACGACCATAAAAATTACGAATTTGATGAATTAAAAACATATTTTTTAATATTTTTATTATATCAAATTTTATTCTACCTGCACATGTATATCAGTGCGTTCTTTTTGTAATTTTAAAAATAGAATAGTAAACGATCCAACAAAAACAATAATTGAAGCAATTAGAAAAACAAAATCATAAGCATCTATTTGTGCTTTTAACGATATAAGTGAAATAAATTTTTGAATTTGAATTGGGGCGTGACTGGAAATTTTACTAAAATCATTAATCGTAAGTACGTTGGTTGTAATTCTATTATTTAATATTGTTGCAAAAATAGCTATTCCAAATGCGCCTGCGATATTTCTAACTAAAGCTAAAATAGATGAAGCAATACCAATCTCACTTTGGGGAACAACAGAAGCTATGATATTTGTGCGTTGAGCCATACCAAAGCCTAACCCGAGAGCCATAACAGCCAGAGGAACTGTAATATCTAATACACCCGATCTTGGATCAAGTCTTGTAAAAAGAAAAATACCAATACTTGCCACTAATGTACTTATAAATATAATGTAACGTGATTGAACTTTTCCAGTGAACATTCCACCGAGTGGAGAAGATATCATCATTGCTACTGCCATTGGTATAAAAAGATATCCTGACTCTGTGGCATTATAGCCGAGAAATGTTTGAGCAAAAACAGGTATCAAGAAAACACCACCCATCATTCCCATAAAGACAACAAAATTATTAACTAGAGCATTAACGAATGCTGGAATTTTAAAGAATTTTAAATCAACTATTGGTTCTGGGACCTTTTGTTCAATTCTTATAAAAAGTCCGAGAAGTACAACGGTTGAAAAATAACAAATCATACTCAGTGGTGAGAACCATCCCCAATCAGAACCTTTATCTAAAACTAGAACTATAGCAGAAAGTGCTCCTCCTAATGTTAACGCTCCCCACCAATCAAAGAATTTTGTTTTTATATCAGAACGTGATTCATTAATAAAACGCATGGCCATAAATATGCCAAGTATACCTATTGGAAGATTGATTAGAAAAACTGATCTCCATCCAAAATTATCTATCAATGGTCCACCCAGTAATGGTCCAAATACCACTGCTGCTGCAAATGATGATGACCAAATACCGAGAGCTTGAGCGCGTTCCTTGCCCTCTTTGAATGTTACGGCAAGTATTGCCATTGCTGTCGGATAATCTGCTGATCCGGCTATCGCTTGAATCACACGAAAAATAATCATTGATGAAAGGTTCCAAGACAAACCAGCTAATACTGATCCAACTATAAAAATACTAAAACCTAAAATATAAACTTTCTTTCTTCCGATTGTGTCGCCTAATTTTCCCCAAATAGGAACAAAAACAGCATTGGCGAGAATGTATGCTGTGGCGATCCACCCAGCAGCTGAAACAGTAATACCAAATTCATTGATAATTTTTGGAAGAGCTAGGTTTACTATTGTTTGATCAAGACGTCCTAGAAATGTTCCCACAATAACAGTAAGTAGTATCCACCAGCGCAAGTTTGTGCCTTTGGAATTGTCTTTCTGTGTGTTCATAGTTATTATTTATTAGGAACCAAAGTATAAACTGTTATTTTTGCAGACATTCCACTTTTTAATTCAGGATAGGCTTGTATATTAAATTTTACTTTTACATCAAATTTCTTAACAGGGCGTTTATCTGAAATAGAAAAGACTATTCCATTTTCATTTGAGACAGGGCTTATCTGGTCTAATATGCCATCATAATTTTTACTAGGAAAAGCATCAACAGAAAAAATCACGCGTTGTCCAACGTTTAAAATATTTAAACCTTTGGTCTCTTCTATTTGACCTACAACTTTCATTTCTTCATTATTGACGATTGAAACAACAGTTTGTCCTGGAGAAAAATAAGATCCCAATACCACAGGGGCACTGGCAACAATCCCACTATTTTTTGTAGAAATAATTTGAGAACCCACAAGTGCTACTTGTTCATTTGCGGATACCATATCACCTTCTTTGACATATAAAGCATTTAAGGTGCCTGGCAATGTGGGTGAAAGGTTTACTATCGGCGCTTCTAGTGTGGAATTTTCAATAAATACAGTGTCCTTTTTTTCTTGCCAAAATAGAAATCCTATGAGAATTCCAAAGATTAAGACAAAAGCCATCAAGCTTTGTATCCATGGCTTTTTTAAAATACTCCCTTTATTATTTTCAATTGTTTTATTTTGATTTTCCATATAATTTTAATTTAATATTGCTATGCTTTTAAATTCAATAACTCCCACATTCGGCACAGCTATTTGTCCTGGTGTGATGGCGACTGATGATATCGTGCCATCTGAGGGAGCTGAAATTATTGTATTTTGATAAGCCGATTCTGCTATCTGCACTACGCCACGAGCATTATCTACTTGAGCTTGAGCTATTACTATATCTTCAGGACGAGCAGAAGCTACTAAAGCTGTAAGCGAGGCATTAGCTTGATCCAAAATTGCTTGTGCATTAGCGATTGCTTGAGTTTTTGTCTGCAATGCTGATTGATATGCATTGTAATTTGCTAAATAATTTGGAGCATTTTTGTTTGGTATAGCAATGTTCCATTCTGTAATGTTTGTTATGCTAGTGTTGGGAAATTTTATATATAAACCAGAATCCCCAATAGGTTGAGGTGTTGTTGTAGTGACAAATCCACTGCCAGTTATAAGTCCACTAACATTAAAACTCGGACCATTGCCAGTATAATAAACTGAAATAGTTATTTGACCTTCTATTCCTTTGTTATAATTTCCACTTATAATAGGAGCAGCATAGTCGCTATTTCCTCCACTTGGTAATGCTTCTGGGGTGGAGTTTAATAAATTTTTATAAGCATTTTCTACTAAAACATTTTGTTGTTTAGTCGTGCCATCGAAGTTTACTTGTGCTGTGTTCACTCCAGCTTTTGCCACGTTTATTGTGGAATTTGTTGCTCCGTTAATTATTTTTTGATAATTGGCTTGTGCTGTGGCATATGATGCTCTTGCTTGTGCCAATGCTCCTTCTGTATTTCCTGCATCAATAGTAGCGAGTATTTGTCCCTTTTTTACTGTATCCCCTGCTTTTATAGAAACTGTTTTTATCCTGCCACCACTTAAAAATCCTAGAGTAAGATTGTGTGAAGAAATATTATTGTTGTCAACATTGTCTGTATTGTTGAATACTAAATTAACTGGTGCTTTGTTTATTTTTACATATCCAAAAATACCTATAGCAATAGCAATAAGTAGAGATATCACAATGACTCTTTTTGGATGGTGTGGCAATGATTTTATATGTTTATATATCATTATTTTATAATTAATTTAATTGGTAATAAGAATTTTAATAATGCGTTCGAGGTTTTTTTTATCTTCTATATTTAATTTTGCTATCATTTTTTGTAAAATTAACTCTTTACGCTTATGAATTGATTTATATATTTTTTTAGCTTCTGGTGTAAAAGTGACATAAACTACCCTCTTGTCTTTTTTGTCATTTTCACGTTTTATTAAAGCCTTTTGCTCCATTTGATATATCATTTCCGTAGCTGAAGGAGGAGCTATCTTGAGATACTCAGCAATGCTTTTCATTGTCACCTTACCAGAAGGCCCTATAAAATGAAGAACTTCTACCTGAGAAAAAGTTAAGTCATGTTTCAGGTTTTCCTTTTTGATGGCTTCTAGTATGTTTCGACGCAAAACTAATAGCAAACTGCTTAAATTTGATTTTACATCAATATTCATATATTTATCTAACGATAGTTAGGTAGACTAACTATATCCTATTTCCATATTTTTGTCAATTCAAATTTACTTTTCTATTAATATAGAAAATTGATATAGATTTTTAAAAAATATTATGCATTTTTTAAATGCAGAAAAACTGGCAAGAGATTAATTGTTTTTAGGAATTCATTAAAATTATCTAAAAACGGTTTTGTTCTATCTGCTGTGCCATTATTTTCTGTTGAGTACCATTGTATTTGTGAAAATCCTATACTTTTTGCTATAAGAAAACTTCTAAAAATATGAAAATTATCAGAAACAAAAATTATACTTTTTTTACTTCCATTAATTTGATTGAAAACATTTTGGAAATTCTGATAGGTGCTTGTAGAATTTTCTTCTAAAAGAAGATTTATCTTTTCATTTGATTTTGACTTTATGTAATCAGCCATGAATTTAGCTTCAGAAACAGGATAATTTGTCTTTCCACCTGAAAGAACTATTATTGGCGCTAATCCTTTTTGGTATAATGCAAGCCCTGCCGTAGCTCGATTCTTTGCAGAACTAGCATATCCAGAGCCAAGAACAATAATAGCGTCAGCCTTTTTTAAATTATCAATATTTGAATGATTGAATACAAATACAGAAGATTCATAAAAGGCAATCACTAAAAAAGATACAATAATTATGATGTATATTAAAATTTTTAATTTTCTTTTCATGTGCGAGAACCATTCTAGTTAGTCTCGAGTGTAAGTTAATTGGACATAAGGGTACCTGACACCCTTATCCCTCCCCTATCTTCCATAAACCCAGATTTCGGCATTTGTAAGGGGGCTACTAACTTCAAAATCAAATTTGTAAGGGTTAGTGTAAGAGCTAGTATAGCTTCCATTACACGTACCATTGCCAGCTCTGTTCCAGTTATATAGTGATACCCACTTACCAATGTTACTAAAGTCTGTTCTTAATGTACTATCCCCAAAAACATAAGAATACATTCCAGAACCAGTATTACCTGTAAATAAAGTAATCCCTGCTGACTTTGCTGGTGGTGTGAAAAAACCTCCAGAAATACTACTCTGTTCATGGTTAAGATAAGCGATCTGATGATAAACAGTCTTTTGACTACTAGACGTGTCATAAGAGAAAGTTTCAATAACACAACCAGCAGCAGAATTACAATAGTTTGTAAGATCAGCTGATATACATTTAGGTCCAAACGAAGCAGAAGTGCTACTTATGTCTAACGTTAGATGATTTCCAATTCCATAACTTGAACTACCAGTACCTCCCCCCGCACAGCCTTTTTCTATAGTTGACACAGTTATGCCAGGAGAGTAATTGGAGACAGAATATGCTGTCTTTGCTGTACTTGATATATAACTTATTACACCAGCATGAGATATGTAAGTTAATCTGGTCGAAGCGACGCCTGTAGCGTAGTAGTAAGGATTATTCCCAGAGTATGCTGCATAAGTAGTGTCGCTAGTCTTAAATCTATACTGACAACTCTGATCAAAATCTGAGGAATCGCTTAATGAAATACTAGCCCAGCTTATTCCTCCTCCCGTAGCAGGTGTCTGCCAAGAAGCTGCTCCACTTGAATCAGTTGAAGTCAAAACCTTCCCAGCTCCAGCACCTGTAGGCATAGTGAAAGCTTGAGTAA